>CALFSF010000081.1 GCA_937917025.1 uncultured Paraburkholderia sp. | reverse complement strand
ACCGGCGCGACGACGATCGCCACCGCTGAGATGGAGAAGGCGCGGCCACGTTGGCCAGGCGGGCAGGTATCGAGGGTGATCGCCTGCTGGTTCGGTTGCAGGCCGCCACCGAAGAACCCTTGCAGAATGCGAAAAATGATCAGTTGCCACAGATCGGTCGCGATGCCGCACAGAAACGAGCACACGGTGAAGGCGATGATGCAGACGAGAAAGTAACGCTTGCGTCCAAGCAGGCGCGCAAAAAATGCCGAGATCGGCAGCACGATACCGTTCGCGACGAGATACGACGTGAGCGTCCAGGTGGCCTCGTCGTAGCTCGCGGACATCGTGCCTGCGATATGGGGCAGTGCGACGTTCACGATCGTCGTGTCGAGCACTTCCATAAAAGCCGCGAGCGTGACGACGATCGCGATCAGCCATGGGTTCGCGGCCGGGCGCCAGTTCGAGTCGTGCCCGTTGCTGTTCGGCGCACTGGCGGATCCGTTGCTCATGCCGTCGCGTCTGCGGTCGTGAGACATTCACGTCGCCGGGCAGGACATCCGGGCTGTGAGTGCGTCGGGGTCATTTGAGGTATACCTTCGGCGTGACGGAAATGCCGAGCGGTAGCGGGCGATTCGCGGGAAGCCCATCGTCGATCACGATCTTGACCGGCACGCGCTGCACGATCTTCACGAAATTACCCGTGGCGTTCTCGGCGGGGAATGCCGAGAAACGCGAGCCGCTGCCAAGCTGGATACTGTCGATGTGGCCATGCAGATCGAGGTCTGGCCAGGCGTCCACGCCGATACGTACCTTGTCGCCGACGCGCATGCGCTCCAGCTGCGATTCCTTGAAGTTCGCGGTCACCCACACCTGCGGCGTCACGATCGAAAAGAGCGACACACCTGCCTGCAAAAAGCTGCCCTCCTGCACATTGCGCTTCGTGATCCAGCCATCGGACGGCGCACGGACTTCGCAGTACGACAGGTTCAGTTCCGCCTGTTCGAGTTGCGCGCGGGCCTGCTGCACCTGCTGCCGGCGCTCCTCGACCACGGCCGCGGCCTGCCTGATTTGCTGCGGCACGAGACTCGCGGTCTGCAACCGGGCCTTCGCCTGGTCGACGTTGGCGCTGGCGGTCTGACGCTGCGCGTCGGCGGTATCGATGTTCTGCTGCGACGTCGCGCGCGCATCGACCTGATGCTGGCGGTGGTACGCAGCCTGCGCCTGCGTCAGGTTGGCCCGCGCCGAGCTGACCTGCGCCTTCGCGGTGCGGTATTGCGCCGGATACTGAACCCGTGCGATGTCCAGTTGCACCTGCGCGGCGTTCAACTGGGCCTGAGCGAGGCCCAGTTGCGCGTTCGCCTGATCGACCTGCGCCTCGTAATCGCGCTTGTCGATCACGAGCAGCAGGTCGCCCCGGTGCACGTAGACGTTGTCGTTGATCGCGAGTTTCACCACGTAGCCCGAGACTTTCGGCGCCATCGTGACCGCGTTGCCGTCGGTGTAGGCGTCGTCCGTGGTGACCTGGTTGCGGGTCGCAAACCACCAGATCAAGGCGACGATCGCGAGCAGGATCACGACAATGCCAAGGAGGATCAGCGGCTTCTTGCCTGGCTTCTTGCGCGTGTCGCCTGCTTCGCTGTCGTCGCCGCCGCCTCTGCCGCTCTTTTCGCCGCCTTCGTCGCTTTTATCGGCGTCCTTGTTGTCGTGGTTATCCCTTGCTTTGCCGCTTCTGTTCTCGCCATTCGTGCTGCCTTGGCTGCGCTGGCGATGATCGTCGCCTGACGTGCTGTCCTCGTTGTCCGTCATCACGGTCAGATCGAGTGGCGGACTTCGGCGCGCAACCGGCCATGCTGCGCTTCGCGGCGCGCGCATCCAGTGGCACGGGCATCGCGAATCCGTGCGCCCAGCGCGCCTGACTCCAGCGATGATTGCCGTTGCCGTTGCCGCGCCAGTGGTACCGACGTGAAACGGAACAACGCCGCGCAATCAACGCCAGGACGGATGCACTTTTCCCTCTTCCGGATATGCGGCTCTGGAAGGCAGGCAGACGCGCATGCGTCGCACGCCGCTGCGCAAGGGTCGAGCGCTGCAATACAACGACCGTGGTTGTTCGGCATTTTTCCATCCTCCGTTTCTCGGGCACCGGATCGCGGAAAAGCCGGAAGCAAATGTCATACCGCGGCCTCACGAGCCTGCTGGCTGGGCGGTTGCCGCTGCACGGCGCCGTTTTTTTTGCAAAACGTGCCTGTGCATGGTGTAGACATTTCCGGAGACGGAGTCTGTTCGGACGATCCGGTGTAAGGCGACCGGGCGGCCACTCATGCCGCGCTTAAGTCGGGCGCCGTTGCACAACCAGCTTTGAGGATGAGCATGGGCGTGGGGTTTCCACGTCCATGCCGACGGCGCATTTTCCCGTCGGTGGCCGCGAACCAGGCGGTGCCTGAACCGCCGCCGGCGTTCGTCGACATCGAAGCGGTGCAGTTCGTCCGTCCTTAAGGAAGACTCGCGGCCGCACATTCCACAACCGGTGTGCGACGGCGCTCCGTCGCAAAGTACAGCAACGCGGCGAGCGGCAGCAGGATACCGAGCACCGACACACCTGCCCAACCGAAGCGCGCGAATGCCCAGCCCCCTGCGGCCGAACTGATGGCTCCCCCCGCAAAGAACGTCGCCATGAAGAGGCCGTTGAGACGGCTGCGCTGCTCCGCGCCCAGCGAATAGATGACACGCTGGCTGAGTACGAGATTCGCGGATACCGCGAAGTCCAGCAGGATTGCCGTCGCGACCACGAGCGCGAGCGAGAGATTCGAATGTCCCCGTGCGAGATCGGAGAACACGAACGATGCCGAGGCCAGCAGCATCGCGCCTGCCGTGCCTGCCTGAGTCAGACCCCTGTCGGCAAGGCGACCGGCGAATGGCGGGGCGATCGCGCCGGCCACTCCGGCAAGCGCGACCCACGCGATGCCTTGCTGGGTCAGCCCGAACCTGGGCCCGCTGAGCCATAGCGGCACGGCAGTCCAGAACACGCTGAATGCGCCAAACAAGGCGCCCTGGTAAATGCCGCGCCGCCGCAGTACTTCGGTGCTCAGGAAAATCCGCGCGAGCGAGCGCAGCAAGCTGCCGTAACCGGGCGGCTGGGTCGGCTCGCGCGGCGGCAAGACGAAGCGCAGCCCGACGATGACGGCAGCCATCAGGACCGCGGACATGCGGAATACTTCGCGCCATGACCAGACGTTCGCAATCAGGCTCGACACCGGGCGGGCCAGCATGATGCCGAACATCACGCCGCTGACGACCCGGCCCACCGCGCGGCCACGGCCCGCTTCAGGGACGAGATAGGTGATGTACGGAACGAGGAGTTGCACCGCGGATGCCGCCAGTCCGATCAGGAAGGCGATGAAGAGCCACGCCGTCGCCCATGACGTCAAACTCAACGCCAGCGTGAAAAGCATCTCGGTGGCGATCAACGTCAGCGCGAGCCGCCGGTTTTCGAACAGATCGCCAAGCGGCACGATCGTCAGCAGGCCGATGCCATAGCCCGCCAGCGGCAGGGTGACGAGCAGACCGGTACTCGTAGGGGCCAGGCCCAGGGTGGTGCTGATCAGCCCGGTGAGCGGCTGCGCGTAATACACGTTCGCGATGATCATGCCGCACGCGACGGCCAGCATGATCTGGATGACTGTCAGCGACCGGACGCGACCGTCCGGGTCAGACGCTTGCATGACTTACTCCTCGATTCCAGGTAAAAGGCAAAGACAAAGGCAAAGTTGCCGGTCACTGCTTAAAGAACTTCAAACACGCTATAGACCGGGCCGTAAGTAAATCGATGACCCGTCCCGACTGCGATCGCGCGGTTCAGCCATTCATACTTGCCAGCAGGTGCTTCGAAAACCGGATTGATGCGGAAGTAGTAGCTGGCGGGATCGACTTCCTCGCCTTTTTCCAGCCGCTGGATCACATCGGTTGCGCCGTGGCGAATGCCGCGGTAGGCCATCGTGATGTTCGTGCCGTCGTCGGTCTGCAGGATCAGGCGCACGTCCAATGTGGTGCTGCCGTCGCTACGCACGGTCTGCCAGTCGCTGCCGCCATCCAGCACCTTGCCGGACAGACGCTCGCCTGCGAACGTGCCGGACGGCACGATACCGATGCGTCGAAACGGGCCCGGCGTCGCACCGACCGTCACGATGGGCTTGACGTCGAGGCGCATCACGAAGAGCGGGCGCGTTTGCACACTTTGGAGCAGTGCGGGAAGCTCATCGAAAGCGGGAATGGACATCGTATTCACCTTGACGGTTGTATGCAGGACGTTGCAGTGGGTGCCTCGGGGCGGCTACCGATCTGGCTGACAGGCTGTCAGGCGGCCGTGACGGCGCTTTCCGCAAACGGATAGTCGGTATAGCCGCGGTGATCGCCGCCGTAGAACGTGTCCCGGTTGTACGCATTGAACGGCAGGTTATGACGCACGCGATGCGGCAAGTCAGGGTTCGCGATGAAGTCGCGTCCGAAGGCGACCAGATCGGCGTCGCCGTCCCGGACTGCGGCTTCGGCCGATGCGGCGTCGAAACCGCCTGCCGCGATGATCGGACCGCTGAAGAGCTTGCGCAGCGCGCGCGACGCAACCGGCGCGGCGCCTTCCTCAACCACCTGACTGCCCGCGACGCGCGGCTCGATGACATGCAGGTAGGCGATGCCTCGCGCATTCAATTGTTCAGCGGCATGGCCGAAGGTAGCGCCGGGGTTGCTGTCGGACATGCCGCCAAACGAGCCGCCCGGCGACAGGCGCACGCCGACGCGATTCGCGCCGAACACCGCGGCAGCGGCGTCGGTCACGTCGAGCAGGAAGCGCACGCGGTTGGCGACCGTGCCGCCGTACGCGTCGGTACGCCGGTTCGAACCGTCCTGAATGAACTGGTCGACCAGATAGCCGTTCGCGCCGTGGATCTCCACGCCGTCAAAGCCCGCGGCGAGCGCACGCTCTGCACCCTGGCGGAACTCGTCGATGGCAACCTTGATTTCGTCGAGACTCATCTCGCGCGGTGCCGAAGCGGGCTGCCAGCCGCTGCGCGTATGCGCCATGCCTTCGAACGGTACGGCCGACGGTCCGAGCGGCGCGTCGCCGCCGGGCTGCAGATCGCGATGCGACTGGCGGCCGGCATGGAACAGTTGCAGGAAAATCCGCGCACCCTTCGCATGAACCGCGTCGACGACTTTCTTCCAGCCGGCAATCTGCAGGTCTGCATAGATGCCGGGGGCGCCCTGATAGCCGTTGCCGCGGATCGAAACCGGCGTAGCCTCGGCGATCAGCAGGCCACCCTTGCTGGCGCGCTGTGCGTAGTACTCGACCATCAGGTCGCCAGGAATATCGTCCTGGCCCGAGCGCATGCGCGTGAGCGGCGCCAGCACCAGTCGATGAGAAAGGGTATAAGGGCCGATTTGTGAGCTGGAAAACAGTGCTGACATGTGAAGCTCCAAAAAATATATTGGATAACTAACTGGATGAAGATTTATCCGGCCCGTACGTACCGGGCGCATCCGTGTGGGGCCGTGTTGCGGTCTGCTGCCGCTCAGGCGGCAAACGGCATGAAGTCGATGTATGCGCGTTCGTCTCCACCCCAGAACGCATCGCGCACGTACTGTGTCAGCGGATGGCCATGGCGGAAGCGTTCAGGCAGATCAGGGTTCGACGAAAACCAGCGCCCGAAGGCGACCAGGTCGGCGTCGCCGCGTTGCAGGATGTCCTCCGCGCCGTCGCGATCGAATCCGCCTGCCGCCATGAGCGGTCCTGAGAAAATCTTGCGCAGGAATGACGATGCGACCGGGGCCTGGCCTTCTATCAGCGTTTCGGTCCCCATCACGCGCGGCTCGATCACGTGCAGGTAGGCGAGGCCATAGGCGTTGAGGCGTTCGGCAAAATAGCCGAAGGTCGGTTCCGGATTGCTGTCGGAGATGCCGCCCCGGCGGCTTGATTCACCGGTGCGGTGCCTGCATCTCGACA
>CALFSF010000080.1 GCA_937917025.1 uncultured Paraburkholderia sp. | reverse complement strand
CGCTTACTGTGCCTGCACCGTCAGCTTGTTGCTGACCGACGTCACGCCGGCAACGCCCTTCGCCACGGTACCCGCCTTCTCGATCTGGCTCGCATCCGGCACCGAGCCGGTCAGCGTCACCGCGCCGCTGCGCGCGCGCACGGCGATGCTCGACACGTCGACGGAGCTTTTGGCAAGCGCCTTGCGCACGGCGAGGCCCAGCGAGCGGTTCACCTTTTTCGCGGATTGCGCGGACGGCGCGGCCATCGTGCCGCTGGCTGCCATCGCGTCACTCGATTGAGCGTATGCGTTACACGCCACCACGACGCACACGACACCACCCAGCGCCTTCAGAAAATCGACCGGTTTCATGACTTCTCCTTTTTTACTTCGGTTAGGCCGCATCCATCCGCGGCTTCGTTACGACTACGCGCGGCCCGGTCGCGCGGCGTCACGGGACGCGGCAGACGACGGCCGACCTTGGCTTCGACACGCAGTGCGAGAGGCAGGAGAAGAGAGGGCGACGCGAACCGGCAGACGGAGCGTTGACCAGCCCGCCGCGGCATGACGTGCGCTCCCGGTTCTCGTCTGAACGGCCGGATGGCGCGACGCACACGTTGATGTGCAGCGGCGAAGCACAATTTAATCTAGCCGCGCCAGAAGCGCAAAGGGTTTTAGCGCGGGGCCTGTCGCGCGTGTGCCGTTCGCATCCGGGTCGCGCTCCGGCCACGTGCGGTTCACGATTTGTTACGCGTTTGTCCGGCGTCCGGGCCGCCGCGGCGGTGGTCGGGCCGCCAATCTCATGTACCATCGGCGCGAGCGTGCGCCGCCTGCCTGCCGGCATTGCGCGGCGTGTATATTCACTGTCCGTCTGCCCTGCTGCCCCGTCGACCGATGAAGTTTTCCAGAGGCCGTACCGGCCCCACCAATCCGACCCGTCGCAAGGCACCCCGCCTCGTTGCCCGCTTCGTCGCGATCTCGTGGCGCGACCTGGCCGTCACGTTCGGCCCGATCCTGCTGATCAGCGCCGCCGCGATCTGGCTCGCCGTGCGCCTGATCCAGCCCGCGCCGCCCAATACGCTCACCATCAGCGCCGGCCCCGAAGGCAGTTCGTTCTGGAACGCCGCGCAGAAGTACAAGGCGATCCTCGCGCGCAACCGCATCACGCTGAACGTGCTTTCGTCGGAAGGCGCGGTCGATAACCTCAAGCGCCTGTCCGATCCGGACTCGAAGGTGGACGTCGGCTTCGTGCAGGACGGCATCGCGCCGCCTTCGGCGATCGACGGCCTGATGTCGCTCGGCAGCGTCGCGTACGTGCCGGTCGCGATCTTCTATCACGGGCCGTTCGCGCAGCGGCTCTCGGAATTCAAGGGTCTGCGGATCGCCGTCGGCGCGGAGGGCAGCGGCACGCGCGAACTCGCGCTCGCGTTGCTGAAGGCGAACGGCATCGCGCCAGGCGGCACGACAAAACTGCTCGCGCTGTCCGGCGACGACGCGGCGCAGGCGCTGATCGACGGCAAGGTCGACGCGGCGTTTCTCACCGGCGACTCCGCGCAGCCGCCGACGATGGCGAAACTGACCCGCACGCCCAACGTCCGGTTCTTCGACTTCACGCAGACCGATGCCTACACGCGGCGCTTTCCGTATCTGACGGCGATCACATTCCCGATGGGCTCGTTCGACCTCGGCCGCAACCTGCCGGCGCTCGATATCCATACGGTCGCGCCGACCACCGAACTCATCGCGCGCGATTCGCTGCACCCGGCGCTCTCGGACCTGCTGATCGAAGCCGCGCGCGAAGTACACGGCAAGGCGAATATCCTGCAACGCGCCGGCGACTTTCCGGCGCCGCGCGCGTACGACTTCCCGATCAGCGACGACGCCGCGCGCTACTACAAGTCGGGCAAGAGCTTTCTGTACCGCTCGCTGCCGTTCTGGCTCGCGAGCCTCGCCGACCGGCTGATCGTGCTGCTGGTGCCGATCATCGTCGTGCTGATTCCGGGTTTGCGGCTGGTGCCTTCGCTGTATGCGTGGCGCGTGAAGTCGCGCATCTACCGCTGGTACGGCACGCTGATCGCGATCGAACGCGAATCGATGGGCGAAACGTCGCCAAAGGACAAGGGCGCATTGATGGCGCGGCTCGATGCGATCGAAGACGCCGTGAACGGCCTCAAGATGCCGCTCGCGTACGCGGACCAGTTCTACGTGTTGCGCGAGCATATCGGCTTCGTGCGCAGCCGGCTCGAGCATCCGCACGAAACGCCCGCCGGGGAGCCGGCCGGGGAATCCGCGGAAGAGCCCGCCGCTGCCGCGCATGATGCGAGCCGCGACGACGACCCTGCCGCACCGCCGCCCTCCACGCCGACGCAGGCCACGTGAGCGCTGCATCGGCATGCCACGGCGCACGCAGGCCGGGCTGGACGAAACCAGCCCGGGAACCGCACTTTCAGTATCCGCTAAACAACCATCGACGCATGCAGGCTGCAGCCGCGGCCGCCTTTGCGTAAGATCAAGGCAAAATCGCCGGGCGCGCGGGATCGGCGTCTGAATAAGGGAGACATACATGACACATGCCATCGACGCCACGCAGCCACTGTGGTTTTACGACTTTGTCTCGCCGTTCACCTATCTCCTGCTCGAACAGCACGATAAATGGCCGGACCTGCCGTTCGCGCTGACGCCTGTTTCGCTGCTCGACCTGTACCGGCACTGGGGGCAGCACTCGCCCGCGACGGTGCCGGGAAAGCGCACGTTCATCTACCGGCATGCGCTCTTCAGGGCCGAGCAGCTGGGCATTACGTTCCGGATGCCGCCCGCGCATCCGTTCGACCCGACGAAGGCGCTGCTTCTCGCGACGGCCGTAGAGGCCGACTTCGCCTGCGTACGGGAGATGTTCCGCTTCATCTGGCACGACGGCCGCGATCCCTCCACCGACGAAGGCTTTACCGCGCGGTGCGAGCGCGTCGGCCTGCCGGACGGCCCGGCGATGATCGAGCGTGAGGAAACGAAGGAACAGCTGCGCCGCAATACCGCCGAAGCGGCGAAGCTCGGCGTGTTCGGCGTTCCCACCTTCTGGATGCACAAGCAGCTGTTCTGGGGCGAAGACGCGCTGCCGATGCTGCTCTACTGCGCGCGCACGCCGAACTGGCTCGATTCGAAGGAAGTGAAACGGATCAGTTCGCTGCCGTCGGGGCTAAAGCAGCCCATCTGAGATGGGGACGGCGCGCGGCCGGGTGCCGTGATGCCGGCCATACCGCGTGCGCTATGGCCGGCGCGCCGCAAAGGGCTAAGGTTATGGGCTACGCAAGGTAGCCGGCGCGGTCCTGCCGCAGCGGCTTGCCTGGCGAATTCCCTGCAACCGCCGTGTCGGCCCTGCCGTACCGATACTGCCTGATACGCCTGCCCGCGCATGGACGAAACCACCGCTTCCCTCGATATCTGGCTCGTTCGCGTGCTGCGTACGCTGCTCGTCGAGCGCAGCGTCACGCAGACCGCGCTGCGCCTGAACCAGACCCAGCCGGCGATCAGCACCGCGCTGCGCAAGCTGCGCGAAACGCTGAACGACCCGATCCTCGTGCGCGGCAAGTCCGGCATGGTGCCGACCGAATACGGCGAGTCGCTGCTCGCTTCGGCGCAGCGCGTGCTGCGCGAGGTCGACTTTGTCGCGACGCCGCATGGCGACTTCGATCCGGCGCGCTCGCGCCGCACGTTTCGCATCGCGGCGCCCGATTATCTGAACGATTTCTTCATGCCGACCGTCATCGCGCAGTTCCGCGAGGCGGCGCCGCATGCGCGTCTGGAAATCGACTCGCTGTATCCGACGCTCGATCACACCGCCGCGCTCGACGCGGGCGAACTCGATCTCGTGATCGGCAACTGGGCGAAACCGGATGCGCGCTTCGAGAAAAGCGACCTGTTTTCCGACACTGTCGTGTGCATGATGCGCGCGGATCATCCGCTCGCGAACGCGCCGCTCACGCGCGACGCCTATCTGGAAGCCGCGCATCTCGCGCCGACGCCGTACACCGGCGGCAACGCCGGCGCGATCGACGTCGGCCTCGCGAAGGCGGGCGCGCACCGGCGCATCGTCGCGACGCTGCCCTACTTCGGCCTCGTGCCGCAGGTACTGCTGCAATCGGATCTGATCTTCACGACGACACGCCGCTTCGCGATGCACTACGCGCACATGCTGCCGCTCGCGGTCGTCGAGGCGCCGATTCCGTTTCCGAGAATCAAGTGCTATCAGATGTGGCATCCGCAGCCGGACCGGCCGAGCGACATCGGCTGGTTGCGCGGCTTGATGGCGCAGGTGTCGGATGCGCTGGTCGCGCGTGGCGCGGGACGGGGGAAGAA
>CALFSF010000079.1 GCA_937917025.1 uncultured Paraburkholderia sp. | reverse complement strand
TGCTGATTCGCGGCGGCCGTGTGAAGGACTTGCCGGGTGTGCGTTACCACATGGTTCGCGGCTCGCTGGATACCCAGGGCGTCAAGGATCGCAAGCAGGCTCGCTCGAAGTACGGCGCGAAGCGTGCCAAGGCTGGCAAGTAATTAGCCGGCAAGTAGTTTCAGGTCGCCTGAATGGGCGGTAATGGCGGTGGTGCCGGATTCGCCGGTGCTGTCGAGTAAGTGGTCACCCGACCAGGCTGGTAAGTCGTTAGGGATGAATCGGGTTAGTTGGTGGCCGCGGGGCTCAGCAGAGCTCCAACTGAAAAAGTAAAGGAAGAAACATGCCGCGTCGTCGCGAAGTCCCCAAGCGGGAAGTGTTGCCGGATCCGAAGTTCGGTAACGTAGATGTAGCCAAGTTCATGAACGTGCTGATGCTGTCCGGCAAGAAGTCGGTTGCTGAGCGCATCGTGTACGGCGCTTTTGAACAGATCCAGACCAAGGGTGGCAAGGACCCGCTGGAAGTGTTCACGGTAGCGCTCAACAACGTGAAGCCGGTGGTCGAAGTGAAGAGCCGTCGCGTTGGTGGTGCGAACTATCAGGTTCCGGTCGAAGTGCGTCCGTCGCGTCGTATGGCATTGGCGATGCGTTGGCTGCGTGAAGCCGCGAAGAAGCGCAGCGAGAAGTCGATGGCTCTGCGTCTGGCAGGTGAACTCTCCGAAGCGGCCGAAGGCCGTGGCGGCGCGATGAAGAAGCGCGACGAAGTTCACCGGATGGCAGAAGCCAACAAGGCGTTCTCGCATTTCCGTTTCTAAGCTTCCCGACCCCGGGTTAGCAGGAAAATCGGAAAGAAATTCCGGGCGGGTGCGCTTACAAAGCGCCTCGCCCGTTTGTGTTACAGCGCGATGGGCATTTTCTCGCATCGCGTTATCCCAATAGAGGATCAAAGTGGCTCGCAAGACACCTATCGAGCGCTACCGCAACATCGGTATTAGCGCTCACATCGACGCCGGCAAAACGACGACGACCGAGCGCATCCTGTTCTACACCGGCGTGAACCATAAGATTGGTGAAGTGCACGACGGCGCAGCAACCATGGACTGGATGGAGCAGGAGCAGGAACGCGGCATCACGATTACGTCGGCTGCTACCACTGCCTTCTGGAAAGGCATGGCAGGCGATCGCGCCGAGCACCGCATCAACATCATCGACACCCCGGGCCACGTTGACTTCACGATTGAAGTTGAGCGCTCGATGCGTGTGCTCGACGGTGCGTGCATGGTTTACTGCGCTGTGGGCGGCGTGCAGCCCCAGTCGGAAACGGTGTGGCGCCAGGCTAACAAGTACAAGGTTCCCCGTCTCGCGTTCATCAACAAGATGGACCGTACAGGCGCGAACTTCTTCAAGGTCTACGACCAGCTCAAGCTGCGTCTGAAGGCGAACCCGGTTCCGGTCGTAGTACCTATCGGTGCAGAGGAAACGTTCACGGGCGTCGTCGATCTGCTGAAGATGAAGGCGATCATTTGGGACGAAGCGTCCCAGGGCACCAAGTTCTCGTACGAAGAAATCCCGGCTGAGCTCGTCGACACGTGCAATGAATGGCGCGAAAAGATGGTCGAAGCTGCGGCCGAGTCGAGCGAAGACCTGATGAACAAGTACCTCGAGTCGGGCGAACTGACCGAAGCGGAAATCATCAAGGGTCTGCGCGACCGCACGATCGCGTGCGAAATCCAGCCGATGCTGTGCGGTACCGCGTTCAAGAACAAGGGCGTGCAGCGGATGCTGGATGCAGTGCTCGATTTCCTGCCGTCGCCGATCGACATTCCGCCGGTTACGGGTGAACTCGAAAACGGTGAAAAGGCTGAGCGTCGCGCAGCTGACGACGAGAAGTTCTCGTCCCTCGCGTTCAAGATCATGACCGACCCGTTTGTCGGCCAGTTGATCTTCTTCCGTGTGTACTCGGGCACGACGAAGTCGGGCGACACGCTGCTGAACGCGACCAAGGACAAGAAGGAACGTCTCGGTCGTATTCTGCTGATGCACGCGAACCAGCGCGAAGAAATCAAGGAAGTGCACGCGGGCGACATCGCTGCTGCTGTTGGCCTGAAAGACGCGACCACGGGCGACACGCTGTGCGATCCGCTGCACCCGATCGTGCTGGAACGCATGATTTTCCCGGAGCCGGTGATTTCGCAGGCCGTTGAGCCGAAGACGAAGCCGGACCAGGAAAAGATGGGTCTTGCCCTGAACCGTCTGGCCCAGGAAGATCCGTCGTTCCGCGTTCAGACGGACGAAGAATCGGGTCAAACCATTATTTCTGGCATGGGCGAGCTCCATCTGGAAATTCTGGTTGACCGGATGAAGCGTGAGTTCGGCGTCGAAGCAACGGTTGGCAAGCCGCAGGTGGCGTACCGCGAAACGATTCGCGGCAAGGCGGAAGATGTCGACGGCAAGTTCGTCAAGCAGTCGGGCGGTCGCGGCCAGTACGGTCACGCGGTCATTACGCTCGAGCCGAACGAGCAAGGCAAGGGCTACGAGTTCCTGGACGAGATCAAGGGCGGCGTGATTCCGCGTGAATACATCCCGGCAGTCGACAAGGGTATCCAGGAAACGCTGAAGGCAGGCGTGCTGGCGGGCTTCCCGGTCGTTGACGTGAAGGTTCACCTGACGTTCGGTTCGTACCACGACGTTGACTCGAACGAAAATGCGTTCCGCATGGCCGGTTCGATGGCGTTCAAGGAAGCAATGCGCAAGGCTCAACCGGTCATCCTCGAACCGATGATGGCCGTGGAAGTCGAAACGCCTGAAGATTACATGGGCAACGTGATGGGCGATCTGTCGGGTCGTCGCGGCATCGTTCAGGGCATGGACGACATGGTTGGTGGCGGCAAGATCGTTCGCGCCGAAGTGCCGCTGTCGGAAATGTTCGGCTACTCGACGTCGCTGCGTTCGCTGACCCAGGGTCGTGCAACGTACACGATGGAGTTCAAGCACTACTCCGAAGCACCGCGCAACGTGTCGGAAGCGATCATCAACGCGAAGTCGAAGTAATCGCGCGGCAAGTCATTCAACGATCAACTTTTTTGAAAGAAGAGAAACATGGCTAAAGGTAAATTCGAACGGACCAAGCCGCACGTGAACGTCGGCACGATCGGTCACG
>CALFSF010000078.1 GCA_937917025.1 uncultured Paraburkholderia sp. | reverse complement strand
CACCATGAAAAGCACCGCAAAGCGCGCGACCAGAAGCACGACGAAAAGCACGACGGCGAAAGCCGGCGAAACAACGGTCGCGGGCGTGCGCGTCTCGCATCCCGACCGCGTGATCGACAAAAGCACCGGCACGCGGAAGATCGACCTCGTGCGCTATTACGAATCGGTGGCGCGCTGGATCCTGCCGCATCTGCAGGACCGGCCCGTTTCTCTCGTGCGTGCGCCGGAGGACATCGGCGGCGAACTGTTTTTCCAGAAGCACAGCCAGAAACTGTCGATCCCGAACGTGACGCAGCATCCCGGTCTCGATCCCGATCACCCGCCGCTGATCACGATCGACAGCATCGAGGCGCTCGTCGGCGCGGCGCAGATGGGCACGATCGAGCTGCACACATGGAACGCGGTGGCATCGAGCATCGAGAAGCCGGACCGCGTGGTGTTCGATCTCGATCCGGACGCGTCGCTTGGCTGGGACAGGATGATCGAGGCCGCTGTGTTCACACGCGCGCGGCTCGAGGAACTCGGCCTCGCGTCGTTCTGCAAGACGAGTGGCGGCAAGGGCTTTCACGTTGTCGTGCCGCTCGCGAAACAGGCCAGCTGGGACGAAGTGAAGGCGTTCTCGCAGGCCATCGCGCAACACATGGCGACGACGCTGCCCACCCACTTCGCCGCGAAGATGGGCGCGCAAAACCGCAGGAAGAAAATCTTCGTCGACTATTTGCGCAACAACCGCGGTTCGAGCACGGTTGCGGCGTTTTCGGCGCGCGCACGGCCGGGTCTCGGCGTTTCCGTGCCGCTTGCCTGGGATGAAGTGCAGGACACCACGGCCGGCGATCAATGGACCATCGCGAACCTGCATGAACGGCTCGACGCGCTGAAGACGGACCCGTGGGCCGGTTACGCGAAGGCGCGTCAACGGATCACCGCCGCGATGAAGAAGCGGCTCGACGAAGCCGGATCTGAATGAACGATAGCGCGGCCCGCACGCGGGTTCGCCCAACAGGAACAGAGAACAGGAGCAGCACGATGAAAACATCACCGCAAACGTCGACGACGACCCACGGCCGCGAGACGTCCGGCAAACGCGAACGCGATTCGTCCACGGGTCACACCCGTCCGCCCGCCGATGACAACGCGCCGCTGCCGCACGAAGCCGATCAGGATCCGGCCGGCCATCACGATCAGGAACCGCATCGGGTCGGCAAGCAGGCGCATCACGATGTCGAACACGGTCTCGAAGACACCGACCGGCGCGGCGGCGACGAATATCAGCAACGCACGCAAAACGAGTCGAATACGAACGAGAACTCGGCCTCGAAGCCAACGGGCGGATCGCGCGGCCGGCGTTGAACGCGAGCGGCCGGCCGGGGTAACCAGCCGCACCCACACCCGCACTCGCACCCGCACCCGCACCGCTAACGCGGCGCCTGATCCCAATACGGCGGGTCGCCGAAATGCGCGGCGAGAAAGTCGATGAAGGCGAGCGTCCTGGGCGGTACGAAGGCGCGTGTCGGGTACACCGCCCAGATCGCCACCGTCTCCGCAAGCGGATAGGTGTCGAGGATCGTCACGAGCTCGCCGCTGCGCAGGTGCGCCGCGACGTCCCACGTCGACTTCAGCGCGATGCCGAAGCCGTCGAGCAACGCGTCGCGGATCACCTCGCCGTTGTCGGTGGCAAACCGGCCGCTCACGCGCACGTTGACCCGGCCGGTCGGCGTCACGAATCCCCAGTCGCGTTGATCCGAGAGCACCACGCATTCGTGATCGACGAGATCGGACGGGTGCCGCGGCGTGCCGTGCGCCTCCAGATACGCAGGCGAGCAGCAGATCACGCGACGGTTCACTGCAAGCCGGCGCGCAACCAGCGACGAATCCTTCAGCGCACCGAGCCGTATCGCGACGTCGATCCCGGCGTCGACGAGATCGACCATCTGGTCGGTGAGGCGCAGATCGATGCTCACGCCTGGAAATTGCCGCAGGAACGCCGGCATCACGGGCGATACATGCTGACGCCCGAACGACGAAGGCATCGTCACGCGCAACCGGCCTTGCGGCCCCGACTGCGCATTGCCGACCGAACCGCGCGCGGTATCGGCGGCATCGAGCAGCGTCCGCGCGTGCGTCATGAACGCTTCGCCGTCCTGCGTGAGACTGATACGGCGCGTCGTACGGTGCAAAAGCCGCGCGCCGAGCACCTGTTCGAGACTGGCGATCCGCGCGCTCGCCACGGCGGCCGACAGCCCGAATTCGCGCCCGGCCGCCGACAGGTTGTTCAGCAGCGCGGCGCGCACGAACAGCGCGACGTCGAGCAGATCGAGCCGTTCCCGCTCTCGTTGCACGCGAGGAGAAGTCATTATTCGGAAAATCAGGAAAATGTTTCAGTCATTATGACGGTTTTGGAAGAATAAAGAACGGCCTACGATGACATCAATCCGACCGGAACGCGTAGCGGGCACAGAGGCCCACTGCGGCGTACCGGTTGCCCGTTTCGAACTGAATCCGTGAATCAGGAGTGCTTCATGAAAGCTGTCGGTCTTCATCGCTATCTGCCCATCGATAACCCCGAATCGCTCGTCGACATCGAGATCGCCACCCCCGAGGCCGCCGGCCACGATCTGCTCGTCAAGGTGGAGGCGATTTCCGTGAACCCGGTGGACACCAAGGTGCGCGCCCCGAAAGACCAGACCGAGGCCACACCCCGTGTGCTCGGCTGGGATGCGGCCGGAACGGTTGCCGCCGTCGGTCCCGACGTCACGCTCTTCAAGGTGGGCGATCCGGTGTTCTATGCAGGCAGCATCACGCGGCCGGGCGCGAACAGCGAATACCACGTCGTCGACGAGCGGATCGTCGGGCGCAAGCCGGCTTCGCTCGATTTCACGCACGCCGCTGCGTTGCCGCTGACGGCGATCACCGCATGGGAAGCGCTCTTCTCGCGCCTCGGCGTTTCGCCGGAAGGCAGGGACAGCGGACGGACGGTGCTGATCGTCGGCGGCGCGGGCGGCGTGGGTTCGATCGGCATCCAGCTCGCGAAGCAGCTCGGCAGGCTGAACGTGATCGCAACCGCGTCGCGGCCCGAATCGGCGAAGTGGGCGACGGAACTCGGCGCGGACCATATCGTCGATCACTTCAAGGACATCCCGGCGCAACTGAAGGCGCTCGGTCACGAGCAGGTCGACTATGTGCTGATATTCAACGACACCGACCGGCATTTTCCGGCGGCGGCCGCTGTCATCAAGCCGCAAGGCGGCATCTGCACGATCGTGGAAAACAGCGCGCCGATCGCCGTCGAACTGCTGAAGACGAAGAGCGCGGCGTTCCACTGGGAATTCATGTTCACGCGTTCGATGTTCGGCACGCCCGACATGATCGAGCAGCACAAGCTGCTGACCGAAGTGGGGCGTCTGATCGATGCCGGCACGCTGCGCACGACGCTCGGCGAGAACCTCGGCCCGATCAACGCGGCGAACCTGCGCCGCGCGCATGCGATGCTCGAGCAGGGCCGCGCGATCGGCAAGCTCGTGCTGACCGGGTTCTGACATGGCCGCACGCCGGAGCCGGCATGGAATACGCAGGAACAGAAATGGCGCCGCCGCAAGCGGGGTAATACCCGATCCGCCGGAAGCGCGCGCGATGCCGCCTGGCGGTAGACTAGACTGGTAGCGTATCGTGTAACAACGGCTGCGCGACCGCCTGGCGGGCACGCAGCGGCACAACAACGAGGTGACGATATGAGTCCCAGCCTTAGATGTTTCGCCGTTTCTGTTGCTGCTTCAGCCGTATGTGGATTTGCGACGCTGTCGCAGGCCGCGACGCCGATCACGGTCACGTCGCAGTCCGCGATGGACGGACCGATCAAGTACACGGTCAAGGTCACGTCGAAGCAGTTCGGCAACTCGCAGGAGACCCGCCAGATCCGCTCCGGCCAGATGGACGACTACACGTGGAAGACCGTGCCGCCGGGCGGCCCCGTCCCGGGCACGGACCAGTGCCCGAACTACGCGTCGCTGCCGGTCGATGCGAACGGCGCGATGATCCGTCAGACCCAGGTGCGCCTCGCGCCGGTGGTCGCCAGTGACGGTACCGCCACCGTGCAGATGAACTTCCAGGCACAGACGCCGAAAGGCACGAAATCGGTGACGGCCGGCGGCCAGAAGCTCAAGTGTCCGAACGACGTGACGGTGAGCCAGGTCGTCCGTTTCACGATGCCGACCAACGGCACTTCGAAGACGATCACGATCAGCGATGGCACCCAGGTCGTCGTGTCGGCGCGGCGTTGATCGATTGACTTTCTGATGCCCGATGCGATGACGCGTTCAGGCGCGCAGGCACGCACGAACCCGCCGCCTGACGGCGGCGGCGTTTTTAGCGTCGCGCGCGCGCCGTGCGCTCGACGAGCCGCGACGCGAGGAACCGGTGCTCGGCGGAAAAGAGCCGCCGGTACGTGAGCAGCACGGCGCCCACCGTGCCGAGCGCCGACGAAGCCGCGATCAGGAACATGATCACGATCTGATAGCGCACCGCCTGCAGCGGCGATTGTCCCGCCAGCACCTGGCCCGTCATCATCCCCGGCAGACTCACCACGCCGACCACGGCCATCTGGTTGAGCGTCGGAATCATGCCCGCCCGCACCGCCTGCCGCGCGGGACCCTGCGCCGCTTCCCAGCGCGTCGCGCCGAGCGCGAGCGCCATGTCGACGCGATCGCGCCGCGCGGTCAGCTCTTCCATCATGCGTTCGATGCCAAGCGAGACACCGGTCAGCGTATTGCCGAGGATCATCCCGAGGATCGGAATCGCGTATTGCGGTTCGTACCACGGATGAATGCGGATCACGACGAAAAGCCCGACCGCGGCGACGAGCCACGAACTGACCCAGATCGACACGATGCTGTCCGCATGCTGTCCGGCGTAGGTGCGCAGCCCGCGCTGCGCGCCTGCGAAGCCGGCGACGAGCGTCATCAGGATCATCAGCGGCAGGACCACGAACCAGCGGGCGTACGCGAACACCCAGCCGAGCACATAGCCGATCGCGAGAAGCTGGACGATCGTGCGAACCGCCGCCCATGCGAGCCTGCGTTCGAGGTCGAGCTTCAGCGCCACCGATACCGCACCGTTCACCACGATCAGGAGCGCCGCGATACCGACATCCCACAGGCTCAGGTTCTGCAAAGTCTGGCTCATCGCGTCCCCTCCCGAAGGTCGCCTCGAGCGCCCGGCGGCGTGGCGGGTCTGGCGACTTCGTCGAGCACACCCGCGCGCATCGTGAGATGACGGTCGCTCACGCGCGCGGCCTGCGCCAGGTCGTGCGAGACCCACACCGAAGCGCGCCGCGCATCGGCCGGGTCGAGCCATGCGTTGACGAGCGCTTCGATCGCATGCGAGGACTCGGGGTCGAGCGATGCGGTTGGTTCGTCGAAGAGCAGCACCTCGGGCTCGAGTTGCAGCACGCGGATGAGCGCGGTGATCTGCGCCTCGCCGCCGGACAGCTCGCTCGCGGATCTGTCGAGGAAATCGTCACCGCGGCCCGCCTGCCGTGCGAACGAACGCGCGCGCTCACGATCGAACCGCACGTCGCGATACGCGCGCAGCGTGTACGGATAGCGCAGGTTGTCCTCGACCGTGCCGTCGAGAATGGCGGGCCGCTGCCGGATATACGCGACGTTGCGCCGGTATTGCGGCATCGTGATCCGTGAAACGGGTTTGCCATGCCATTCGATGCGGCCTGCATCGAGCGGATCGAGCAGGGCGAGCGCGCGCAGGAATACGCTCTTGCCGGAGCCGGACGGACCGGTAACGGCGACGCGGTCGCCGGCGGAAAGTGAAAACGAGGTCGGCTGAAG
This sequence comes from uncultured Paraburkholderia sp., assembly GCA_937917025.1. Taxonomy (GTDB): domain Bacteria; phylum Pseudomonadota; class Gammaproteobacteria; order Burkholderiales; family Burkholderiaceae; genus Paraburkholderia. The sequence goes on along the minus strand of CALFSF010000078.1, from coordinate 2,870 downwards.
CAGCACCTCGCCGCGCTCTGCATCGCGGCGGCACAGGTCGAGGGCCTCTACGATCGGAATGTCCGTCATGGTGTTTCGGGCAGGGCTGTATGGCAGTGCGTCATGATAGACGCAGCAGGGCGGGCACGGCGTGTGCTGCGCCCATCGATAAAGAAAAACGGAAAGGAACCCTCATGGCGGTATCGCGACGGACTGGAAAAATCTTCGCATGGGTGCTGGCGATACTCGCCGTGGTCATTGCGGCGCTGGTGGTTTTCATCCTGACGTTCGACTGGAACCGCGCGCGCCCGTATATCAACGACAAGGTCAGCGAGGCGATCGGCCGCCCGTTTGCGATCGAAGGCGATCTCAAGCTCGGCTGGCGCCATCCGGTCGGCGAGACCGGCTGGCGCGCGTGGATACCCTGGCCGCGCCTGTCCGCCGGGAACATCACGATCGGCAATCCCGACTGGGCGAAGCAGCCGCATTTCGCGACGCTCGATGAAATCGACTTTCAGGTCAAGGTCCTGCCGCTGCTCGCGCACGACATCGTCATTCCCGCGATCAATCTCGTGAACCCTTCCGTCGATCTGGAGCGGCTTCTCGATGGCCGCGACAACTGGACGTTCAAGATTGCGTCGTCAGCGAGCCCGTCGGAATGGAAGCTCGAACTGCACGATATCCAGTTCGCCAAAGGCAATATCGCGTATGCCGACCAGCAGAAGAAGGCCGACGTGCGGATGGTCGTCGATACGCTCGGGCAGCCGATTCCGATTGGCGACGTCATGAAGGCGCAGGAAGAAGCGTCGCGCAATGCGTCGGCGCAGGTGGTCGGCAAGCAGGGCGCCAGCAAGCTCGCGAAGCAGGTCGCGGCGGCTTCCGCGGCGTCCGCGGCGTCCGCGGCGTCCGCTGCATCGGCGGTGTCGGCTGCGTCGGCCGCATCGGAGCCGGCTGGCGTCCCTGGCGCGTCGGCGACGACCGCGGCTTCCACCGCCCCTGCAACGTCCAGCGCGCCGCTCGTCGCCTCCGCGTCCGGCGCCAGCGTGCCCGCCACGGCGAGTGCGCAACGGAGCGCGCCGACGTATGCCATCGGCTGGACGCTCAAGGGCACCTATAACGCCGCGCCGCTTTCGGGCAGCGGGAAGGTGGGCGGCGTACTCGCCGTGCAGGACACGACGCGCCCGTTCCCGGTTCAGGCCGACGTACGGGTCGGCGATACGCGCATCGCGGTTGTCGGCACCGTGACCGATCCGGTCCACATGGGCGCGATCGACCTGCGGCTCTGGCTGCAGGGTGTGAGCATGGCGCACCTGTACCCGTACACCGGGGTCACGCTCCCGGACACGCCGCCCTACGCGACGGAAGGGCACCTGATCGGGCAGTTCAAGTCCGACGGCAGCGTTTTCAGATATGAAAATTTCACGGGCCGGGTAGGCGGCAGTGATCTGAACGGCTCGATGACTTATTACGCGCGCCAACCCCGTCCTCTGCTGGAGGGTGTACTGGTGTCGAACCTGTTGCAGTTCAAGGATCTCGCGCCGATCATCGGCGCCGATTCGAACGCGAGCAAGGCGAAGCGCGGCGCCGCGCCCGATCAGCCGTCCGGCAAGGCGTTGCCCGTGGAGGAATTCCGTACGGACCGCTGGAAGGCAATCGATGCCGACGTGAAGTTCACCGGCCGTCGCATCATCAAGGACCCGAGCCTGCCGATCACCGATCTCTACACGCACGTCGTGATGAAGGGCGGCGTGCTCGCGCTCGAGCCGCTCAGGTTCGGTGTGGCGGGCGGCACGCTCGATTCGGAGATTCACCTCGATGGCAGCACGAAGCCGCTGAAGGGCCGCGTCGGATCGCAGGCGCGCCACCTGAAGCTCAAGCAGCTGTTCCCCGCCGTGAAGACGATGCAAAGCGCGCTTGGCGAAGTGAACGGCGACGCCGCGCTATCCGCCACCGGCAATTCGCCCGCGGCGCTTGCGGCGACGTCGAACGGCGAAGTGAAGGCGCTGATCACCGACGGCACCGTGAGCCGCCTGTACATGGAAGCTGCCGGGTTGAACGTGGCGAACGTCGTCTATGAAAAGCTCTTCGGCAAGCGAGACGTGAAGATCAATTGCGCGGCGGCGGATTTCGTCGTGACGAACGGCGTGCTCGACTCGAAAGTGTTCGCGCTCGATACCGACGACGCCGTCATCAACATGGACGGCAACATCAACCTGAAGAACGAAGCGATGGACCTCAACATCCATCCGCACAGGCAGGGTTTCCGCATCTTCTCGCTGCGCTCGCCGCTGTACGTGAAGGGGACGTTCAAGGATCCGCACGTCGGCGTGAACGCGACGGCGCTCGCGGTGCGCGGCGGCGCGATGGTCGGCCTCGGCCTGCTCAACCCGTTCGCCGCGCTGATTCCGCTGATCGCGCCGAGCAACAACAAGGCGCTTCCGTGCAACAACCTGCTTGCGCAGATGCGTGCGCGTCCCGATGCGCCGCCACCCGGCCAGAAGATGAAGACGCCGCGCGGTGTCGATGCGGCCGCCTCGGAGGCAAACGGAGGGCGTGTTCCGGCGCCGTCCGCGCCCGCGTCGTCCGCGCCCGCCACGCGGATGTCGCCCGCCAGCGCGGCGCAATACAAGGGGAGTTGAGCGTCATGATCGCCGCGCCGGCACGAAACGCGCGGCAGACGCTCATGATGAAACGGCGGTGGGCGTCGTCGCCCACCGCCGTTCTGAAATCACCGCACCTGTTTGCTGGATGTGAACCGAACCGAAGCGCTAGCGGAGCGACCGCGGCGCGGTGTCGCCCGCCGCATCCTGCCGGCGCACGCCGCGGCGCGCCCCGGCGGCGGCCTTCGCGGCACCGAATTCAGGCAGCACGCGCGCACGCGCCCGGCTTGC
>CALFSF010000077.1 GCA_937917025.1 uncultured Paraburkholderia sp. | reverse complement strand
AAGCTGCAGATGCAGACCGACCTCGGTTTCTCGGACGCGGCGTACGGCGTGGGCGCCGGCATCTTCTTTATCGGCTACGTCCTGTTCGAACTGCCGAGCAATCTCATGTTGCCAAAAGTAGGCGCCCGGCGAACGTTCAGCCGCATTCTCGTGCTCTGGGGCATGACGTCGGCCTGCATGCTGTTCGTGCGTAACGTGCCCGCCTTTTACGCGATGCGTTTCCTCCTCGGCGTATTCGAGGCAGGCTTCGCGCCGGGCATGATCTATTACCTTTCGTGCTGGTACGGTCCCGCCCGCATGGCGCGAGCGATCGCCCTCGTGTTCGTCGCCGGGCCGCTGGGCGGAATTGTCGGCGGCCCGGTGTCGGCGTGGCTCATGACACGTCTTTCCGGCGTAGGCGGACTGGCCGGCTGGCAATGGATGTTCCTGGTCGAAGGCCTGCCATGCATCGTGCTCGGCCTCCTGACGCTACGCGTATTGTCGGATCGCCCCTCGGACGCGGGCTGGCTGAACGACCACGAAAAGCAGTTGCTGGAGCGCGAAACCGCGCCCGCCCGGCATCGCGCGCATTCATTCAGGGCGGTGCTGGGAAGCCCGAGAGTCTATGTGCTCGCGCTTGCCTACTTCAGCATCATTTTGCCGATCTACGCGATCAGTTTCTGGTTGCCGACGCTGCTCAAGGAGCAGGGCGTGAGCGACACCATTCGCCTCGGCTGGTACACCGCGATCCCCTACGTCGCGGCTGCGGTCTGCATGTATCTCGCGGGTCGCCGCTCCGACCGGATGGGCGAACGGCGCTACCACTGCGCGATTCCTGCGCTCGGCGCAGCGATTTTCCTGATTGCGTCGGTCTTCGCCGACGGGAGCCTGATGCTCACGCTGGTGACCCTGACGCTGGGAACCGCCTGCCTCTGGATGGCCTACACGGTCTTCTGGGCCATTCCGTCCGCGCTTGTCGAGGGAACGGCAGCGGCAGGCGGCATCGCGCTCATCAATACCGTCGGGCTCTCCGGAGGATTCTGGGGGCCGGCGATGGTCGGCTGGACCAGGGCATGGACGGGCAGCGCGCATGCGGGTCTCTTCGTCATGGCCTGCGCCGCTGCGCTGGCGGCTGTTCTGATACTGACGGGCAAGCTGACGCTCAACAAGGAGTAGTGCCCGTCTAACCGGCATTCGGGGTCTTTGATTCGATGAAAAGAATAGGCATCCGAAATATTTAATCGCTGTATCACGGCGTGTTTGACAATGAGGTGAAACACATGAAAATCCTGATAGCGGGTTTCCAGCATGAAACCAATACCTTCGCGCCCACGAAGGCGTGCTGGTCGAGTTTCGTTCAGGGCGAGGGCTTTCCGCCGATGGTGCGCGGCGCGGACGTGCTCGGGCTTCGCGACGTCAACGTCCCGATCGGCGGCTTCATCAAGGTCATGGAAGCGAACGGGCGTGAACTGAAACCAGTGATCTGGGCGGGCGCCAGCGCATCGGCACACGTCACGACGGATGCGTTCGAGCGTATCGGCGGCGAGATCGTCGCCGCTGTCGAGAAAGGCGGTTTCGATGCGATTTATCTCGACCTGCACGGGGCGATGGTGACCGAGCAGCACGACGATGGGGAGGGCGAACTTCTCGAGCGCGTGCGCCGGATCGTCGGTGACCGGATGCCGGTTGTCGTTTCGCTGGATCTTCATGCCAACGTCACCGCGCGGATGTTCTCGCATGCGAGTGCGCTCGTCGCCTACCGTACCTATCCCCACGTCGACATGGCCGAAACCGGCGCACGTGCCGCATGGATTCTCGAAGACCTGATGTGGGAGAAGCGCCCGTTGCACCGTGCGATTCGTCGCGTGCCGTTCCTCATCCCGGTGAACGGCATGTGTACGCTGGTCGAGCCCGCACGTGAGATGTACCGGTTGCTGGCCGACCTCGAAGAGCGGCCGGTCGTGTCCGTGTCATTTGCACCGGGGTTTCCGGCGGCGGATTTCCCGGAGTGCGGTCCGACGGTCTGGGCCTATTCGTTCGACGAAGATGTCGCGGAGCGGACCGCCGACGCATTGTTCTCGAAGATCGTCGGCGAGGAGTCGCGCTGGGACGTGCCTTTCCTGACTCCCGACGAAGCGGCGCTCGAAGCGATCCGGCTGAGCGCGGCGGCGACGCGGCCCGTCATCATCGCGGACACGCAGGACAATCCGGGCGTTGGCGGTGATTCGAACACGATGGGACTGGTACGGGCGTTGTTGCGCAACGGTGCGACCGACGCGGCAGTGGGTGTGATCTGGGATGCGCAAGCCGCGGCCGCGGCGCATCGCGCGGGTGTAGGGGCGCGCATTTCCCTGGCGCTCGGCGGCCGCTCCGGGGTGCAAGGCGATGCGCCGCTTGCAGCCGTGTTCGAAGTCGAACACCTGTCGGATGGGCGCTTCCGCTTCGATGGCCCGATGCTCAACGGCATGCAAGGCGAGCTCGGGCCCGTCGCCTGTTTGCGGATTGAAGGCGTCAGGATCGCGGTGAGCTCGGTCAAGATGCAGGTGTTCGACCGCAACCTGTTCCGCGTGGCGGGTATCGAACCCGAGCGGATGAAGATTCTCGTGAACAAGAGTTCGGTTCACTTTCGTGCCGATTTCGAGGCCATCGCAGAGGCGATTCTCATCGCAAAAGCGCCAGGCCCGATGGCCGCCGATCCGGCCGATCTTCCGTGGGAGCGCCTCGATCCGGATATCCGCGTGCGGCCGCTGGGAGCACCGTTCAGTGCGTTCAACACGGTATCCAGCTGACCCGGTCGCGGCTTTGCTCTAGCGTCGGCAGGGGTGGATATTTGTATCGCAGTGTATCCATGCCGTGTCTGGATAAACACGCTTGCATTGGGCGGGCTCCGCGAAACATTCCAGATACGTCGGGAGGTTCAAATGCCTGCACGCAAGGTTGATTCGCAACACTGCGTTTGGCTCAGGCGACACGACGGCTTGCATGCCTTGAATGCCTGTTTCGCCTGAATCCCCGACCTTTGAGTTGCGTTGTCATATGCGTGCTCAATTCAACGCTATTTCCATTCTGCCGGATAGATCAATGACCAGACTTCTCACGAAATTCCTCGGCTCCGCGCTGCTGCTCGGCGGTTTGTTCACGGTGCAGGCTTCGCATGCCGCGCCGCTTCAGGACCTGAAGGGCAAAAACGTCGTGCTGGTGCATGGCGCGTTCGCCGACGGCTCCAGCTGGGAAAAAGTGATTCCGCTACTCGAAGCGCGCGGACTCCATGTGGTCGCGGTCCAGAATCCGCTGAGCTCGCTGGCTGACGATGTTTCCGCGACGAAACGCGTGATAGACCAACAGACAGGTCCGGTCGTTCTGGTCGGTCATTCATGGGGCGGCGTCGTAATCAGCGAGGCTGGCAACGATAGCAAGGTCAAGAGCCTCGTCTATGTAGCGGCTTTCGCGCCCGACAGCGGGCAGTCCATCGACGACGTGACGAAGGGCATGCCGGCACCCGTCTGGGCAAGCGAGTTGCACAAGGATGCAGCCGGCTATCTGACGCTCTCGACTCAAGCGGTGCTCGACGATTTCGCCCAGGATCTGCCGCTGCCGCAAAAACGCGTGATCGCGGCGACGCAGGGGCCGTGGGCTTCAGGATGCATCAGCGACAAGGTGACGAAAGCAGCGTGGCACGATAAACCGTCCTACTTCGTGGTTGCCGGGCAGGACCGGATGATCGACCCGAACCTGGAGCTGACCATGGCCACGAACATCGGCGCGCACGTGACGAAAGTCAACGCGAGTCACGTCGCGATGGTGAGCCAGCCCAAGGCCGTCGCCGATGTGATCATTGCCGCCGCGCGAGCCGCTCGGTAAGTGAGATTGTCCGGGCGCGGCCGTGCGCGCCGAGGCCAGCAACCTTTGAAAAGAGGATACCTGCATGGACATTCCCGCTCATCAAGACGCGGTGGTTTCGCGTTAGAGGAGGGTAGCGGCCACGGCCGGTCTAGCGACGCATGCTACAACGCGCGTTTTGAACGGGCCGCTCGCGCAGGCAGCGGAGCAGCGGCCCGGATTGATTGAGCGGTAAGACGGCGCCTTAGACCGGGGTACTGGTTTGCACGCCGGAAGCCTTCTGCTGGATCTGACGCTGCGCTTCCATTTCCTTTTTCAGCATTTCGCGGACCTTTTCCATAATCTTCTCCCGCTCTTCAGGCGGCATGTTTTTCAATTGCGCTTCAGTCACGCCGAGCCTGGCAAGAATCATTTTTTCCATTCGCTCGCCCGGCGTCCCATTCACGTAATCGGTGAGCTCAGCGAGAAGCGACTGGAACGACGGCTTGCTTTTATTGCCCGCGCCGGCCGATGCGGAATTTCCGCTAGTCGAAACGCCTGCACTGGCTGACGTGTTCAGGTTTGAGAAATCGATGGTCATTGGTTATCCCCGTGGTTAGCTCGACAGTGGCAGTTGGCAGGTGGTAATTGTTTATTGTGGATCGTTTGGTCCATAATAGTCGCAGACCATCCTGATGGCAAGACCTGAGGGGCGCGACCATCGATGGTGCTTCGACGCAGTCCTTTAGCCTTGAAGGCCGCCTTGAAATCGCGCAATGGGGAGCACGCTTTCATGCCGTCACGGTTTTGCTGGTCCCCTGAACCCCATGCGTGGGTAGTCTTAGCGCAGCGTGCCGCGCCATATCGTGGCCAGCGCATTGATTTCCACGCCCGTCGCCGCGTTTATATCGCGTTCGTTAGCATGATCGAAATCTCGACCCGAAGCTTTATCGAACTGTGCAATGGCACGCCGCGTCTGCAGCGTGCCATTGCCGCGGACGCGCCGTCTGTCCTCGTCGCCGGTCGCGGCAACGGCACACTGGCCGCGCTGACGGCGTTGCAGCGCGAATACGCGCTTCGCGCGGTATTGCACGACGGATGGTCTGCCGTTCCGCAAGCGCTCGTGCCGCATGGCGACGGGGCCTTGCTCGTACTCGCTGACCCGGGCGGAGAGCCGCTGCGCTGCGGCGGCGCGCGGCAGAAAGGGCCGGAGGTATTTCTCAAGCTCGCGATCGGCCTCGCCACTGCCGTGAGTGCGATGCATGCGGCTGGCCTCGTGCATCGCGCGCTCACGCCGTCCCGATTTCTCCTGAACGATGAAGGTCAGGCATTCCTCACGGGATTCGGCTTTGCCACCCGTCCTGGCGAGACCGCCTCCGGTTTGCCCGACTCCGAACTCGAATGGAACGACGGCAGCTTCGTCTACATGGCGCCCGAACTCGGCGCTCGCATGAACGTGCGGATCGACGGGCGCGCCGACCTCTATTCGCTCGGCTGCATCTTTTACCAGCTGCTGACCGGCGTGCCGCCCTTCGACGCCACCGATACCGCCGCGCGCGTGCATGCCCACGCCACGCACCGGCCGCGTCCGCCGGGCGAGATCGCCGAAAACGTGCCGGCCCAGATTTCGCTCGTGATCATGAAACTGCTCCAGAAGGCGCCTGAGCAGCGCTACGCCGACGCCGCCGGGCTGCTCGCCGATCTGCATCGATGCGAAGCGTTGTACCGGCGGCATGGCCACATTCCGCCGTTCGCGCTGGACACCCATGCGGCGCTGCAACGCATTCAGCAGGCCGATTGCGTTCTCGGCCGCGAGGACGAACTCGACGCGCTGCTCGCGCAGTATCGTGCGGTCGCCGCCAGTGGGCAGGCACGCGTTGCGTGGATATCGGGTAGTGCCGGCATCGGCAAGTCGACGCTGCTACAGGAGGCCGTCGCGCGTATGCAGCGCCTCGATGCGCCGTTGCTGGCCGTCAGCAAAAGCGAGGAAGGTCACCGCGCGAAGCCCTATGCGATCCTCGGGCAGGCGTTGGACCAGTTGCTGCGGTTCGTGCTCGGCTGTCCGGACGAGGCGTTCGCGATCTGGCACGAGCGCGTCAGAGCGGCGACGGCGCCCGTCGGCCGCACACTGGCCGCGCTCCTGCCCACGCTCACGCTCGTTCTCGGTCCCCAGCCGGAGGTGCCCGAGGTGCCGGACGCGGCGCCTGCCTTCGAGCGCGAGCGCGTTCTTCAGGGGATCGCGCGGCTGATCGCGTGCTTCGCGACGAGCTCGCGCCCGCTCGTGCTTGTGCTCGACGACCTGCAGTGGGCTGACGTCGGTACCTTGCAGGTACTCGAGCGGCTGTTGCATCACCACAAGGATGCGCCCCTGCTGCTGGTCGGTGCGTTCCGGGAGAATGAGGTCGGTACGGACCATCCGCTGCGCGCCGGCCGGCTGGCCGACGTACCCGCCACCCTGTGCATGGAACTGGGTCCGCTGAACGAGCATGCGCTGTGCGATCTGATCGCGCGTGCGCTGCATCAGGACGCGGATTCGCTGCGTCCGCTCGCCGAGATGATCGGACGCAAAACCGGGCGCAATCCTTTTTTCGCGCGCCATCTGCTGCGCCTGCTCGCCGACGACGGCCTGCTCCAGTACGACGCGGACGCCGCCGCCTGGCGCTGGAGCCTGGAGCGCATGGCGGCGCAACGCGGCATCGACAATGTCATCGAGTTGCTGGGGCGCAAGCTCGAACAGTTGCCGGACGCCGCGCAGGTCATGCTGCGCCTGCTCGCGTGCCTCGGCCAGCGCGCCTCGACGCAGGCGCTTGCCGTGGCCGCCGGGATATCCGGGATCGAGGCGACGCAGAACCTGCAGCCCGCGCTCAAGGCCGGCAGTGTCTATCGCGAGGGCGACGACTGGGTTTTCTGGCACGACCGCATTCGCGAGGCGACCTACGCGTCGATTCCGATCGCGGCGCGCGCGCCGCTGCATTTGCAGATCGCCCGTCGCCAGCTGAAGGGCGACATCGTGCATGCCGACGCGTTCGCGCTGGCCGCGCAGGTCAATCTTGCGCGGCCGGCAGTCGAGGATCGCGACGAGCGCCGCGTCTTCGCGCGACTCAACCTGGACGCCGGCCGCGAGGCCAAGGCGGCGACCGCGCACCATTCCGCGCTCGGATTTTTCCGCGCCGCGCTCGACTTTCTCGGCGAACACGACACCAGCGAGGACGGCCTGACGGCCCGCAAACTGTGCGGCGAGGCCGAGTTCATGACGGGCGCGCTGGAGACCGCCGAGGCGCGGCTATCGGCGCTGCAGGTCGAGGCGGGCGAAGGCATCTTCGGCGCCGACCTTGCCCGCCTGCGCGCGGCGCTGTACACGACCCTCGGGCGATTCGACCTCGCGCTGGGCGTGGGGCTCGCGTTTTTACGCAAGGCCGGGATCGACGTGCCGATGCATCCCGACGATGCCGATGTGGACCGCGAGTATGTGCGCCTGCGCGGCTGGCTCGACCGGCACGGTATCGCCGGACTGCGCGAGCTGCCGGTCATGACGGACCCGCTGCGGCGCGCCATTACCGATGTCTTCGCCGACCTCATCCCGCCGGCGCTGTACACGGACCAGAACCTGGTCGACCTCATGCTGCTGCGCTCGGTCAACCTTGCCATCGAGCACGGTCACTCGGACGCGTCCGCGAACGTCTATACGTGCATGCACCAGATCTTCGGTGTGCGCTATGGCGACTACACCGCGTCGCTCGAGTTCGGCAAACTCGCGCTGCATCTGGTCGACGAGCGCGGCTTGAAGCGGTATCGCGCACGCGTCTACATGGTATTTGGAACTTTCGTCGTGCCATGGACGCTGCCCGCGAGAACGGCGCGCGACTACATTCGCCGCGCGTTCGACTTCGCGCTGGAAAGCGGCGATCACACGTTCGCCGTGTACTGCCCGAGCAACGAAGTCACCGGGATGCTGTTCGCGGGCGAGTTCCTCGGCGACGTGCGCGAACGGGTCGCGCAGGGACGGGCCATCGCACGCGAGGCGAATTTCCGTCTCGTCACGCGATCGTATCTGGCCAAGTGGGCTTTCGTGACGAGGCTTCAGGACGGAGAAGCCGACCGCGACGAAGAACCGCCGCCGCCCCCCGACGAAGGCGCACCTGTCACGCTCGTGGACGTCGCGTATTGGGTGTACCGCCTGCAAGCGGCGTTTCTCTTCGGCGATCTCGCCGACGCGCTCGAGTCGCGTCGGCGCGCCGAGGCATGCGTGCATTTTGGGCGCTCGTTCGCGGAAAGCGGCGAACTGCCTTTTTACGGCGCGCTCGCGCTGCTGGCCGTGACCGGACGCGACCCGTCGCAGGAGGCGGCACTGAAGCGCCACACCGACCAGCTCGATATATGGGCAGAGGCGTGCCCCGAAAATTTCGTCGCACGGCGCGAGCTGGTGCGCGCCGAACAGGCACGCACTGAAGGCCGGTCGCTGGAGGCCTTCGAAGCCTATGCAAAAGCCCTGTCGCACGCGCGACGCCATGGCTTCACGCAGATCGAAGCCCTGGCGGCCGAGCTTGCCGCGGGATTTCATGCAGCCCGCGACGAGGAAGTGCCCGCGCAAGCCTGGCTGCGCCACGCGCGCGGCGCGTGGCAACGCTGGGGCGCGACGGCGAGAGCCCAGCGCTTGCAGGCGGCGCACCCCGAGGTCTTCGAGACCGACGCGCTCGCGCCGGCCGCGAGCCGTTTGCAGGAGCTGGATGTTCAGGCCGTGCTGCGGATTTCGAATGCGCTCGCGAGCGATATCGTGCCGGCACGGCTCGTGGAGACCCTGTTGCGCACGGCCCTCGAGAGCGCCGGCGCCGGGCAGGGCGCGCTCGTCCTGCTGCGCCGCGGCGTGTGGCAGGTGGCGGCGCGCGCGCAAGTGGTCAACGGC
>CALFSF010000076.1 GCA_937917025.1 uncultured Paraburkholderia sp. | reverse complement strand
CCGGTTTGGCGCGCGTCTTCCATCTGCGCTTCGTAGAAGTCGCACAGCGCCTTCTTGCGCATGAACATGCTGTCGATGATTTCGCCGTCGATCAGCGACACCTTCTGCTTGAGGACGATCGTCTTGCCGCTCTTCGTGACGAGTTCCATCTTCACGTCGCGCGCGCGGTCGACGGTCATCGACTTTTCGCCATGGTAGAAGTCGCCATGCGTCATGTGCGCGACGTGCGTGCGCGACGCCATGCTCCATTCACCCATGCTGTGCGGGTTCTTGCGTGCGTAGTTCTTCACGGCGGCCGGCGCGCGGCGATCCGAGTTGCCTTCGCGCAGCACCGGATTCACGGCGCTGCCGAGGCAACGCGAGTAACGCTGGCGGATCGCCTTTTCGGCTTCGGTCTTCGGCTCTTCCGGGAAGTCCGGCACCTTGTAGCCCTTGCCCTGCAGTTCCTTGATCGCGCTGACGAGCTGATGCACGGAGGCGCTGATGTTCGGCAGCTTGATGATGTTCGTTTCCGGCAGCAACGTGAGACGACCCAGCTCGGCCAGGTTGTCCGGCACGCGCTGTTCTTCGGTCAGGAATTCGGGGAATTCACCCAGGATGCGGCCAGCCACCGAGATGTCGCTCGTCGTGACCTGGATGCCGGCCGGCGCGGTAAACGTGCGGATGATCGGCAGAAAAGCACTGGTCGCGAGCAGCGGCGCTTCGTCGGTGAGGGTGTAGATAATGGTGGGTTGCTGGGTACTCATCGCGTGTCTCAAGAACAGGAAACAGGGTGGGGAAAGCCGCCGGCTGCGCATAGCCCGGCACCAATGACCGGATTTTGCCCGATTTCTGCCTGGAGCCCGAAGCGGGCCCCGCGCGGCAAACGCAAAACGCAAATTTTACCTGCAGACGGGCAAGGACGTGTGAAAGTGTCGTCGACGCCGGGCGGGCAGCGTCGGGCCGGACGTTCCCGCAAGGCGGGATCCTGCCTCTTTTTCGCTGGAATAGAGGGGCTTCGGACGGTCCTCGTGCCGCGTCTGCTCGCCCCCAATCGCGACTGTCGCCTGAATCGCGCGGCGCGATGACCGGGCATCTGACTTGCTGTCCCATCCGATGGCGACGAAGCGCGGCGCACCGGCCGCCGCCCGGCTGCACGCGACCTATACTTTTCGCTGGTCCCTGTTTCTCTCTTTCCCGCCCCGTTTTCGCGAGGAGATTGCACGATGCACCCTACGGCCTCCCCACCCGACACCCTCGAAACGCCCGATGAAACGAAACGGCATGCCGCGAATAATCCGGCCTCGGGCGTGACGATTCCCGTTGAACTGAATGTCAACGGCACGACTTACTCGCTATCCCTCGACCCTCGCACGACATTGCTCGACGCGTTGCGCGAGCATCTTCATCTGACCGGTACGAAGAAAGGCTGCGATCACGGGCAGTGCGGCGCATGCACGGTTCATGTGAACGGGCGGCGCGTAAACGCATGTCTTTCGCTCGCGGGCACGCACGAAGGCGATACGGTGACGACAATCGAAGGTATCGGTAGCGTCGGATCGCTGCATCCGATGCAGGCTGCGTTCGTCGAATGCGACGGCTATCAGTGCGGCTACTGTACGTCGGGGCAGATCATGTCGGCGGTTGCGCTGCTCGGCGAGCCGGTGGGACCCGAGCATGCCGACGTGCGCGAAGCGATGAGCGGCAACCTGTGCCGGTGCGGCGCGTACCAGAACATCGTCGCCGCGATCCAGCGCGTGCGCGGCAACGCGTGAGGGCGACGGCAATGGAACTCTTCCAGCTTTCGCGCGCGAATTCCGTCAGCGAGGCCATCGCAGCCGGCGCGGCATCCACCACGGCCCAGCAGGGCGCTGAAGTGCGCCTTCTCGCGGGCGGCACGACGCTGCTCGATCTGATGAAGCTGAATGTCGAGCGCCCGGCGCGCGTGATCGATATCAGCCGCCTGCCGCTCGATACCGTGGAGGACATGCAGGACGGCGGCGTAAAAATCGGTGCGACGGTCCGCAACGCCGACCTCGCGGTTCATCCGCTCATCCGCGAGCGCTATGCGGTGCTTTCGCAGGCGCTGCTGGCGGGCGCTTCGGCACAGCTGCGCAATATGGCGACGACAGGCGGCAATCTGTTGCAGCGCACGCGCTGTGTCTACTTCCGCGATACCGCGATGCCCTGCAACAAGCGAGATCCGGGCTCGGGATGCGCCGCGCTCAACGGATTTAACAGAACGCTCGCGGTACTCGGCGTGAGCGATGCATGCATCGCAAGTAACCCGTCCGACATGAACGTCGCGCTGACAGCGCTCGACGCGACGATTCATGTGGAAGGCAGCACCGGCCGCCGCAGCATCGCGATCGACGACTTCTATCTGCTTCCGGGTGAGACGCCTCAGCGCGAAACCGTGCTGGAACCGGGTGACCTGATCACGCACGTTACGTTGCCGCCTGCGCCGCCAGGCGCCCGCTCGCTGTACGTGAAGCTGCGCGATCGCGCTTCGTACGAATTCGCGCTCGCTTCGGCGGCGGTTGTCGTGAAGGTCGTCGATGGCCGCATCGCCCATGCGCGTGTCGCGCTGGGCGGCGTCGGCACGAAGCCGTGGCATTCGCCGGAAGCCGAAGCGGTATTGATGGGCGGCACGCCGGACATGGCGACGTTCCAGCGAGCCGCTGACGCCGCACTCGCCGGCGCGAAGCCGCGCAGCCAGAACGCGTTCAAGGTGGAACTGGCGCGACGCGGCCTTGTTCACGCGCTGACGCAGGTCACACAAACGGTCTGAGCATTCCCGAAGAGGTCCTCACATGACGACTCTATCCGCCGTCCAGCGCGCCGTGATCGGCCAGCCCCAGGCGCGCATCGACGGGCCCATGAAGGTCAGCGGCGGCGCAATTTACACCTCCGATGTCGATTTGCGGGAACTGCTGCATGCCGTTCCTGTGTGCAGCACGATCGCGAGCGGACGTATCGCGTCGCTCGAATTCGCGGCGGCAGAGGCCATGCCGGGCGTGCATGTCGTCCTCCATCGCGGCAACGTGGGACGTTTCTACCGGATCTCGGGAAATTCGATGGACACGGGGTATGTGGATGAAGCGCGCCCCCCGTTCGAAGACGACGTGATCCGCTATTACGGCCAGTATGTCGCTGTCGTGGTCGCCGATACGTTCGAAGCCGCGAGCGCCGCAGCGGCGGCCGTGAAGGTGACTTATGACGTGACCGCTCACGACGTCGGCGAAGCACTCGCAGGCGACGGCGAACCGAAAGTCGAGAGCGAACGCGGTGACGCCGCGCGCGCGTTCGACGCGGCAGCCATGTCGATCGACGAAACGTATGTGACGCCGGTCGAGACGCACAACCCGATCGAACTGCATGCAACCGTCGCACACTGGGACGGCGATGCCTGCACGTTTTACGAAACGAGCCAGGCCGTATCGAATCACCAGGGGACCTTGATGCAGATGCTGGGTCTGCCGCGGGAAAAAGTGCGGGTGATTTCGCGGTATCTCGGTTCGGGTTTCGGCGGCAAGCTGTGGATGTGGCCGCATTCGCTGCTGGCCGCGGCTGCGGCGCGTTATACGGGGCGTCCCGTGAAACTCGTGGTGAGCCGCAAGATGATGTTCCAGAACGTGGGTCACCGGCCGGTGACGCAGCAGCGCATGCGCCTGTCCGCCGACGCGGACGGCACGCTGACGTCGGTGCGCCACGACTTCGTGAATCACACCGCGATGGCCGACGAATATCAGGAATCGTGCGGCGAAATCACGCCGGTCCTCTACAGCGTGCCTAACCTGCGCGTGAGCTCCGCTCTCGCGCGCCGCCATGTCGGCTCGCCCACGGCGATGCGCGGACCGGGCGCCGTGCCTGGGCTTTTTGCGCTCGAGTCCGCGATGAACGAACTGGCACGCAAACTCGACATGGACCCCGTCGAACTGCGCCTGAAGAACGAACCGCGCGTGGACGAGAGCACCGGCTTGCCGTTTTCGTCCCGCCATCTGACCGAATGCCTGCGTACCGGCGCGGAAAAATTTGGCTGGTCGCAGCGACAGCCCGGGGTCGGTGCGATGAAGCGCGACGGCTTGACACTCGGGTGGGGCGTGGGCGCGTGCTGCTGGCCGGGCGTGCGGTTTTCGGCGCAGGCGACCGTCGAACTGCGCGCCGATGGTACCGCGCGCGTCGTGTGCGGCACGCAGGACATCGGCACGGGCACGTACACGATTCTCGCGCAGCTCGTCGCCGGGGAAACCGGTGTGCCGCTCGATCGCATCGAAGTCGCGCTTGGCGATACAGCATTGCCGCTGGGGCCGATTTCAGGCGGTTCCGCGGTGACTGCCTCGGTGATTCCGGCTGTACTCGACGCCGTGCGCGCGGCAGTCGCGATCGTGACCGCGCGTGCTGCCGCGTTGTCCGAATCGCCGTTTAGCGGTGCGAAAGCCGGGTCGCTCGCATTCGGCGCGGGCCGTGTGCATCGCAAGAGTGAGCCGCCGCAAAGCGGCGTGCCATTCAGCGACATCCTCAAGATGGCGCGGATGCACGCGGCCTCAGGCAGCGGCAGCGCAAAAGGCGGCTTCGACGATCCGTTGAAGAAAAGTTATTCGGTCTATTCGTACGGCGCGCATTTCGCCGAGATCACGTGGCAACCCGAAATCGCGCAACTGCGTGTGAGCCGCGTGGTCACGGTGATCGACGCCGGCAAGATCCTGAATCCGCGCGCGGGGCGCAACCAGATCGAAGGCGCAGTCGTGATGGGCGTCGGGATGGCGCTCTTCGAGCATACGATGTACGACCCGCAGAACGGCGCGCCCATCAACAGCAATCTGGCCGATTACATCATCGCATCGCACGCGGATACGCCGGCGCTCGACGTCACGTTTCTCGATCATCCCGACACGGTGTTCAACGAGATCGGCGCACGCGGCATCGCCGAAATCGGGCTCGCGGGCGTCGCCGCGGCGATCACGGACGCCGTGTATCACGCCACCGGCGTGCGGGTGCGCAAGCTGCCGGTGATGATCGAGGACCTGCTGGGTGAGCGTTCAGAGGCACGGCGCGACGGATGACGCAGCGAGCCGGTCAGCCGTGAAGGCGGCTTTCGATGCGGGTTATCAAACTGCCCGTCCAGCGACGGATCAGCCGGTCGGACGCGACGGCCGGCAGCGAATACGCGATGACCCGGTACACCTTGTTGCGTGTGATCTTCGACACTTTCGCGGGGTCGAGCCAGGCGTCGTTATCGACGAGCAGCAGCAACGTCTCCAGCCCGATGACCACAGGCCACAGACACGCGAGCCGCAAGCGCACCGAATGCGCGGGAATCGCCAGCGTATAGTCGATCGCGTCGCGAAAGTGGTCGAGCGCCTTGCGAACCAGTTCGAACATCAGCGGCTGGGCGCGTAGCGAGCTTTCCGGCAACAGCAGGTCGCGCGGGCTGAGATGCGCCGCGTCGAGCATCGTCGACGGAATGTAGCAGCGTCCGATGCGCAGGTCCTTGCCGCAATCGCGCAGCACGTTGGTCATCTGAAGCGCCTTGCCGAAACGCACGCCGCGCTCCAGCATCACGTCCGGCGGCCCCTTGAGCGTGCCCGGCATATGGGCCCAGGTCATCTTCGTCCAGAATTCGCCGACACAGCCCGCCACCAGATACGTGTACCG
>CALFSF010000075.1 GCA_937917025.1 uncultured Paraburkholderia sp. | reverse complement strand
CTGTCTCGCCGCGTGCCTCGCGATGCTGCAGGTGAACGTCCTCATGCTGCAACAGGGCAAGCCCCACGATTCCTTCGTCGTCCTCGACCTGATGCGTCTGCCGCTCGGCATCCTGTCGGGCGTGGGCTTCATTGGCGCCGGTACCATCCTGCGTCGCGACGGGCTGGTTCAAGGCGTCACCACGGCGGCGACGATGTGGTATGTAACCGTTATCGGACTGTGCGCGGGTGGCGGGCAGTTGACGCTTGCCGCGGCGGGAACGGTGCTGGGCCTCATCGTGCTGGAGGTGCTCGAATACCTCGAACGCTGGTTGCCACGCGGGCGCCGGGCGCGCGTGTTGCTCGGGCACGATCTCGGCGACGACCCGCAGCGACAACTCACCGAGGCCTTGCACCGCCATTGCCGTATCACGCCATTAGGACTCGAACATCAGCCTGGAGAGGGCGCGCCCCATACCCATCTCGATGCCGCATTCGAGGTGCGGTGGCGCGCGCGACCGGAAGACACCCGCGTGGAGGCAGCGCTGTCGGCACTCGTCGCGCGCCTGCATGACGCCGCTTCGTGGAAGATCGAACGCTGACGCGGTATGTCGAAAGGCGTCCCGCCGCGCAGGGACGCCATGTCGCCGATCGTGTCAGGCGTCATCGATCCTGTCGGGCTGGATGTCTTCGTCCGGGCGCAGGTTTTCGTCGCCGTCCGCCGCGGCGCGCTCGCCAGTGCCGGCTCGATCCGTGTCGCTTTCGGCCTCCTCGACACCGGTTTCGAGCGCGTGATTGTCCAGCTCCGTATCGCGATCGAAATCGTGGCGCTTCGCACCCGCGACATCGCTTCCGCTATCGGACGAATCGCTCGGGCCTAAGGCACCCGTATCCCGTCCCGGTACGTCCGGTTGGGGCAAATCGTTATCGGGATCTAGCGTGCTGCTCATGAAATCCTCCTTCATCGAAAGCGCTGGTGCGAGGCAGGCAGCGGCCGCGTGGGCATTCATGACGCAGCAGGCGGTGTGCCAGACACACGGGGCAGCGCATCGCGTTGTTCTGATGGAGGCGGCACGGCTGTGCGCCGGGTGGCTTCGGATGCCCCCGAAGAAAATCGCACGTCAGCCGATAAAACCTTTCTTTTTCCTTTCTGTTGAGATTTAATGTGGGCGGTCCTTTACCTCAACGGAGCAGCGTATGTCACCTTTCATGCAAGGCGCGGTCACCCTCGGAGGCTGCATCGGCGTGTTCGCATTCGTGGTCAGCGTGATTGAAATGCTGGCCAGCTAAGACCACGGCCGCGCACTGCACGCATTCGAAACGCGACGGCGAGACCCTTCGCCCGCTCGTGGACGATCAGCGGTTCGATCCCGTCACACGATTGATCGGGAACAGAACCAGAATGCGAAAACGCCCGCTGCGTGAGGCCCTCTCACACAGCGGGCGCGTCTTTAGATCACGCTTGGGTCACGCGTAAAAGATCACACGTGAACGTCCCGCTCGAGCGGTTGTGCCGTCGCGTCCGCGATTTCCTCGCTCGATGCGTCGCGCGGTTGGAACCTGCGCACCCATAATGCCGTGAGAATCGGCACGAGAATCGCGGTCACGAGACAGGCCGTCGCCACCATCGCCGTTGCAGCCGGCACCAGCGGCTTGAAGCGCGGAATCATCTCGCCGATGATCGCCGGATTCGCCACCGCCGCTCCCGCCGTCGACGACGCCGCGAGTCCCGCCGCGCCGTTGCCGCCTGCAATCCAGCGGTCAGCCAGGATAAGCGGAATGCCCGTCACGACGATCACGCCGAGGCCGATCAGGACGCCCGGCAATCCGCTCGTGGCGATCACGTGCAGGTCGATGCCGTTGCCAAGCGCAAAGCCGAAGAACGGAATCAGCGGATGCACGCAGCGGCCGAACAGGTCGCGCAGATCACGGTCGAGATTCCCGAGCACGAAGCCCACGATAAACGGCAGCACGGCGCCCGCGAAAAGCCGCGGCTCGAAGAACGCGACGCCGGTCGCGCCGAGAATCAGCATGCTGATGAGCGGCCCCGATTCGACCGACATCAGCACGAACGCGCCCGCCTCTTCCCGCGTGCCGTATTGCTGCATCACGGCGGCATAGAGACCGCCGTTGGTCATGTCCATCGAAGTCGTGATCGCGAGCACCGAGAGGCCGGCGAAGAGCCCGGCCTTCACGCCATCCACCGGAATGAAGTGCGAGGCGATGATCGTCGCGACCCATGCGACGATCATTTTCGTCACGAGCAGCGTGCCCGACTTGCGCAGGACCACACCGGTCGCCCGCAGGTCGATCGTCGCGCCCATGCAGAAGAACCACACCGCCAGAATCGGCACGGTGCCGGCAATCAGCCCGTTCGTGAAGGACCCGAAGTACTTCCCGGCGCCCGGCGCAAATGTGTGAACACAGGCGCCCAGCAGCAGCGGCACCAGCATCAGGCCGCCAGGTACGCGGTCGATGGCCTTCTTGATATTCATGCCTCCTCCATGGACTTTGCGTCCTGTTGTCGGGTCGTTGACCCAGGGTAATGTCCCGTTCATGTGACGGCCTGCTCCCTTTCCGGCGCAATATAGCATCGAGAAAGGAACGCTGTTCCGTTTCTATTTGAATTTAAGGTAATCGTTTACCCTCATGCTGGACGAGGGCCTTGTCAGTCTTGGCGTGGCGATGCAATATTTTCGGACCGATGTTCCGAAATTGTGATTTTGCGCTACAGTCTTGACCATTCCGCCGCGGCGAGACGGCGCCCAGCCCGAAGGAGACGAACAATGGAAGTGAGACAAAGCATCAACAGCGAGTACGCGAAAACACTGGATACGGCCGGATTGCGCAGGGAGTTTCTCGTCGGCCAGGTGTTCGAGCCCGACGCGCTGAAGCTCACTTACAGCCATATCGACCGCATCATCGTGGGCGGCGTGCTGCCCGCCACGCGCGCGGTCGAAGTTCCGGGTTCGCTTGGCAACGCGATCGGTGTCGGTTATCTGCTCGAGCGCCGCGAACTTGGCGCGATCAACATCGGCGGCGACGGCTGGGTCGATGTGGACGGCACGCGTTATCCGGTTCGCAACGAGGAGGCGATCTATATCGGCAAGGGCGCGCAGTCAGTGGCGTTCGGCAGCGAAGACGCATCGCACCCCGCGAAGTTCTACCTGAACTGCGCACCGGCACACGTGTCGTATCCGACCCGCACGATTTCGCTCGCGCAGGCGTCGCCGCAGACGCTTGGCGATCCGGCCGCGAGCAATCGCCGCACGATCTACAAGTTCATCGTCCCCGAGGTGCTGCCTACCTGCCAGCTCTCGATGGGCATGACGAAACTCGAACCGGGCAACCTCTGGAACACGATGCCGTGCCACACGCATGAGCGCCGCATGGAGGTGTATTTCTATTTCAACGTCGCTGACGATGCGGCCGTCTTTCACATGATGGGCGAGCCGGATCAAACGAGGCACATTGTCGTGCACAACGAGCAGGCCGTGATTTCGCCCAGCTGGTCGATCCACTCGGGCGTCGGCACGCGGGCCTATACGTTCATCTGGGGCATGGTCGGAGAAAACCAGGTGTTCAACGATATGGATCACATCGCCGTGAAGGACCTGCGCTGACAGCCGGCGCGCTTCGCGGGCCATACGAAACAGACACCATACCGGCATAACAGGGGCTTACGCAGTGAAAACCTTCGATCTGGACGGCAAGGTCGCTATCGTCACCGGCAGCAACACGGGGCTCGGCGCGGGCATGGCCATCGCGCTGGCAGCGGCCGGCTGCGACATCGTCGGCGTGAGCCGCGCGGGCGCGGGCGACACGCCCGCGCGTGTCGAGGCAACCGGACGGCGCTTCGCGGATGTGCGGGCCGACCTCGCGTCAACGGCACCGGTCGACGACATCGTGCGCGCGGCGATCGAAGCGTTCGGACGCGTCGATGTGCTCGTGAACAATGCGGGTATCATCCGCCGCGAAGACGCGCTCGCCTTCACCGAAGACGACTGGGACGCGGTCATGGACGTGAATCTGAAAAGCCTGTTCTTTCTGTCGCAGGCCGTCGCCAGGCAGTTCGTGAAGCAGCAGCGCGGGGGCAAGATCATCAACGTTGCGTCGATGCTGTCGTTTCAGGGCGGCATACGCGTGGCGTCCTATACGGCGTCGAAAAGCGGCGTGCTCGGCCTCACCCGGCTTCTCGCAAACGAATGGGCCCAGCACGGCATCAACGTAAACGCGATCGCGCCCGGCTACATGGCAACGGCGAACACGGCGGCGCTGCGTGGCGACGTCCAGCGCAACGATGAAATCCTCTCGCGGATTCCGGCGGCCCGCTGGGGCACGCCGGACGATCTCGCGGGGCCGGTCGTGTTCCTCGCCTCACCGGCGTCCGATTACGTGCACGGTCATACGCTCGCGGTGGATGGAGGCTGGCTCGCCCGCTAGTCACGCATGAATGCATACGCAGCGGCGGCGCGCGGCATGCTTCGCGCCTGGCATCGACAGGACATGACGGATATGACAGCTATGGACAAACACCGCAGGGAACCCGCCGCCACGTACAGGCAGGACGCCGACCTCGCTGATTGCAGCGGCGGTGCGGGCCAGGACCGGGGCGAATCGGCCTCGTCCATCGGCAGGGTGTTCGCGATTCTGGCCGCGGTCGGCGACAGTGGCCAGACCGGCATCAGCGAACTGTCGCAGCGGCTCGGCATGTCGAAGACCACGGTGCATCGCGTGATGCAAACGCTGAAGGCGCTCGGTTATGTGACGCAGGAAGTCGAGACCGAGCGTTACCGGCTGACGATCCGTCTCTTCGAACTGGGCGCGAAGGCGCTGGAGAGCGTCGATCTCGTGCGCGAGGCCGATGTCGAGATGCGCCGCATCGCGCAGGCCACGCGCGAAGCGATCCACCTTGGCGCGTTCGACGAAGACAGCATCATCTACATTCACAAGATCGACGCCGACTACGGGCTGCGCATGCAGTCGCGCATCGGCCGCCGCAATCCGCTTCACAGCACGGCGATCGGCAAGGTGCTGCTTGCATGGATGGACCCGGCCGATGCGCACGAGGTGCTCTCGCACGTGGAATTCCGCAAGTCGACGTCCAAGACGCTCTCCTCCGCCGAGGCCGTTCTGAGCATCCTGCCGCATGTGCGCGAGCAAGGCTACGGCGAAGACAACGAAGAGCAGGAGGAAGGGCTCCGGTGTCTCGCGGTGCCGGTGTTCGACCGCTTCGGCCGCGTGATCGCCGGCCTGTCGATTTCGTTTCCGACGATGCGCTGCGGCGCCGATACGAAGTCGCACTACGTGGCGCTCCTCCAGCGATCGGGACTCGCGATCTCGACACGCCTCGGTTATCGCGACGCAACCGCCCCGGAACAGGTGACCGCGGAACAGGGGTGATACGGATCATTTCGCGAGCCATGCTGACGACGGAGCGACGTCACGCAAGCGGACCCTCGGGGTCTTTTCTGCTCACCGCGACGGCAATCGCACTCCCGACGATCAGCGCGATTCCCACGAGCGATAACGGCTGCATCGTCTCACCCCATATGACGTAACCGAATACGGCTGCCCCTTGACGTCGAGATTCGCGAGTCGCTCCGACCACGAAAGACGTCCGATGCAGCACATCGCCACGGCGGGAACCAGCCCGAACAGCATCCGGAAAAACGTCACTTCGTTGGCCGGATATTGCAACGCGACCGTCTTCGCCAGCGCATCCACCACGGCAAAGCAGAACATCGAGGCAAGTATGCTGCCGATGGCGCTCAGCGAAAGCGAACGGGTGGAAGCGGTCGTGGGAGATGACATGTCGTGACGCGACGGTGAGTGGCACAGAATGATCGCACAGGCGCCATGAGCAGCAGAAGCAGGCGTCGAGCGTCTGGAGAGAAAAGTAACAGCTGCCTTCGCTGCAAGCCGCGATATTACAATAGCCTTTCCTGAACACCGGGACTGCCGTTGCGGCTGGCGGCCTGGGTCCTGTCCCGTCGTCAAGTCCGCGGACCCACGGGCGCAAACCGGCAGCACATCATGGCCCGCTCGTGGTCATTGTCACAAACCAGGGGTATCGAACGTCTGGGGTCACCATGAACGAAGCAACCGACACCTTCAACCGCCTCCGTCGCCGTCTTCAGGGCATCGCCTACCGCATGCTGGGCTCTTCGGCTGAAGCCGAGGAAGTCGTCCAGGACGCGTGGATCCGGTGGCATGAAACCCGGCAGGATCGCGTGGAAAACGCCGAGGCCTGGCTCGTCTCGGTGACGACGCGGCTGGCTATCGACCGGCTTCGTGCGGCGAAAGTCCAGCGCGAGCACTATGTCGGCATGTGGCTGCCCGAGCCGCTTCTCGATGAATCGCCCCTCTCGCCTGAACAGATACTTGAGCATGCCGACGACGTTTCGGTGGCCTTCCTCACGTTGCTGGAGCGCCTCGCGCCCGAGGCGCGCGCGGCGTATCTGCTGCGCGAAGTATTCGATGCCGGATACGACGAGCTAGCCGAAGTGCTCGGCAAATCCGAAGCAGCTTGCCGGCAGATCGTGCATCGCGCGAAAACGCAGGTGCGCGAAGAGCGTCCGCGACACACGGTTGCGCGCGAAACGCAGCTGCGACTGCTGCGCGGATTTGCCGATGCGGCAGTGCGCGGCGAATTCGACGCGCTCAAGGCCATGCTCGCCGACGACGCGCAACTGATCGCCGACGGCGGTGGCAAGGTGCCGAGCTTCGGCGTGCCGATGCCCGGCGGCCAGCGCATCGCGCAGCTGTATTTCGCGACCCGGCTTCGCTATCCCAATGCCGTGCGCTATGAAGTGGTCATGCTCAACGGCCAGTGGGGCTTGCTGCGGTTCATCGATGGCGCCCTGGAGTCGGCGCAGGCGCTCGAAACCGACGGCGAACGGATCGTGACTATTCACGTCCAGCGCAATCCCGACAAGCTCGCCCGCATTGCCGCCGCGCTGGGTTGCGAGCTCAACGGCACGCAACCCGCGAATGAGCCCCGTGTCGCCGATGGCGCAGGCGCGCCTTCGCGAAGGATCCAACGATGAAGACATTTCGCGCCACCCTCGTGGTTTTTCTTGTCGCGCTGCTGTCGGCGTGCGTGGGGTTGCCGCCGCAGTCCGGTCGCATCGAGACGCACGCGCTGGATGACACGAACACCACGCGTCTCGGCACGATGCTCGTGCCGCAGGTACAAAAGCATCCGGGCGAAAGCGCGTTTCACCTGCTGTCGACCGGCGTCGACGCGCTCCTTGCCCGCGTCGCGCTCACCGAAAAGGCGGATCGCACGCTCGACCTGCAGTACTACATCTGGCACAACGACCAGACGGGACAGGAGCTGGCAAGCGCCGTCCTCAAGGCGGCCGACCGGGGCGTGCGGGTGCGCGTGCTGCTGGACGATCTCGGCACCGGCGCGGACGACAATGTCCTGCTCGCCATCGCCTCGCACCCGAACGTGCAGGTCCGGCTCTTCAATCCGGTGGCCAGCCGCACCTTCAAGACGCTCGGCTCCGCGCTCGAATTCAGCCGCGTGAACCGGCGCATGCACAACAAGGCGCTCATCGCGGACAATCAGGCGGCGATTCTCGGCGGCCGCAATATCGGCGACGAATACTTCGGCGCATCGAACGACGTGTCGTTTGGCGATCTCGATGTGCTGACCTTCGGACCTGTCGTCCATAAGGTATCCCTGGCATTCGACCAGTTCTGGAATTCCGATGCCGCGTATCCCGTCGAATCGCTGACCGGGCATCCCGCAGGGCCCGACGCGCTCGCGAACTACCGCACGAAACTGGCGGCATCGGTCGCCTCGCACGAAAATTCGCCGTACGTGATGCAGGTGAAGCAACGTCTGGCCGACCTCACCGCCACGCACGGCGTGACGTTTTCGTGGGGCAAGGCGACACTGCTCTACGACGACCCTGCCAAGATCACGCGCTCCCCGGACGATCCCGAAGGCCATCTGCTGTCGCAGTTCAACGCCCTCAGCATCACGCCCGACAAGGAGATGCTGATCGTCTCGCCGTATTTCGTGCCCGGCAAGAAGGGCGTCGAGTGGATTCGCTCGCTGACCGCGCGCGGCGTGCGCGTGACGATCCTGACCAACTCGCTCGCAGCCACCGATGTCGCCGCAGTACACGCCGGATACCAGCGCTACCGCAAGGACCTGCTGGACGCGGGCGTGCATCTGTACGAACTGAAGCCCGCCGCCAGCGAAGACCCGAAAGCGAAGAAGAAATCGATACTCGGGTCGTCGAAGGCTTCGCTGCACGCGAAGACATACGTGTTCGACCGGAAGAGCATCTTCATCGGCTCGATGAATCTCGACCCGCGGTCCATCACGCTCAACACGGAAATCGGCGTCTACTGCGAGAGCGAAGCCATCGCCGCCGAAGTAGCGGACGGACTCCAGCCCAAACTCGACCAGATCGCGTGGCGCCTCGAAGAACGCAAGGATGCAAACGGCAAGAGCCGGATCGTATGGATCGATACGGCGGCCGACGGAACGGAAAAGGAACTCGATGAACCCGATGTGTCGACGATGAAACGCATCGGCATCTGGTTCCTCGGCCTGCTGCCGATCGAATCGCAGTTGTAGACGACGGCCGCGCGGCTTAACCCGACTCAACGTCAATATCGGGCGCGGTTCACGTTCCCGGCTGAACGTGCGTCCGGTACACTGCCCTGCGCCGCCACCGCGAAGTCGTAAGGGCGACCCGAACGGGCGGATGGAGCAAACCGGTCAGCGTTCAGGAGAAACCGTGCATGGAACAGCTCGTCAGTCATCCGCTTTTTTTCTTCGTGGCCGCGATGGTGTCCATGTCGCTCGCGGCGTGGATCGGCGCCACCGTCCTGCGCGGCAAAAAGCCGCTCGATGACGCGTCCCGCGACGACTTCAGCGTCGTCCAGTCGGCGACGCTGACGCTTCTCGCGCTCGTGATCGGCTTCAGCCTTTCGATGGCCGTCGCACGTTACGACCAGCGCAAGAACTACGAGGAAGAAGAAGCGAACGCAATTGGCACCGAATTTCTGCGCGCTGACCTGCTGCCGGCTTCGGAAGCGGCGGCAACCCGCGCGCTCCTGCTGAAGTATCTCGACCAGCGCATCCAGTACTACCGGATTCGGGATCCACGGCAACTCGCGCAGATCGATGCGGCCACGACCCAGCTCGAAACGGCTATGTGGACGGCCGTGCGCAGCGGCGCCGCCGCCCAGCCGAATCCCGTCACCGCGCTTGCGGTCGCCGGCATGAACGACGTGATCAACACACAAGGCTACACGCAGGCGGCCTGGTGGAACCGCGTGCCGTTTGCCGCCTGGACGCTGCTGGTCCTGATCGGGCTGTTCTGCAATCTGCTGGTCGGTTACGGCTCACGCAGCGGGACGGCCAGGGCCCGTTTTCTGCTCGTGATGCCGCTCGTCGTCTCGCTGTCAATCATGCTCATCGCCGATATCGACAGCCCGCGTAACGGCATTATCCGCGTCGTGCCGCAGAACCTCATCAGCCTCGTGCAATCGCTGCCTAAACCTTAGTCAGGCGCGACGGTCGTCTGACACCCGCCGACGCGGCGGTTGAGCCCGCGCGCGCAGCCTGACGGCAGGTCGTGCGAAGAACGGGCGCGGATTGCGGCAATGCCGGATCTGTTGCAAAGCCGCTCAAACCGGCACCGGTTCACGCTGGTTCCTTTACCACGGCACGCCGCGCTTCTTCGCGCACGACGTGCAGCACGCGGCGCTTCAGTGCACCGAATTCCGGGTCCGCTGTCAGCGATTCGATATCGCGCGGCCGCTCGAACGGCACCCGTAGTTCCTCTCGCACTGTACCCGGCCGCGCCGACATCACCAGCACACGGTCGGCGAGAAACAGCGCTTCGTCCACATCGTGCGTGACGAAGAGAATCGTGGTGCGTGTCGACGTCCAGACGTCGATCAGCAATTCCTGCATCATCAAACGCGTCTGCGCATCGAGCGCGCCGAACGGTTCGTCCATCAGCAGGATCTCCGGACCCGGCAGCCATGCGCGCGCGAGCGCCACGCGCTGTCGCATGCCGCCGGACAGTTGCCACGGCGCGTGATGCTCGAAGCCTTCGAGGCCCACCAGCGCAAGATAGCGGCGCGCATCGGACAGATACGTCGAAGCAGGAACACCCGCCATGCGCGGGCCGAACGTCACGTTATCGAGTACGCTCAGCCACGGAAAAAGCGTCGGTTGCTGAAACACGAAACCCCGCTCCGGACCGGGCCGCTGTATCGGATTTCCATCGAGCAGCAGCGCGCCGCTCGTCGGACGATCGAAGCCCGCGATCAGGTTCAGGATCGTCGACTTGCCGCATCCCGATGGCCCGAGCAGACAGACGAATTCACCGGGTTCAAGCGTGAGGGAGATATCGGTCAGCGCGTCGGCCGGCGCGCCTGAGCCGGGCGCGCCCGCAAAGCGCTTGCTGACATGTTGCAGCTGGATACGTGGCTTGCTCATGCTTCCTTCCCTGCCCACGGCACGATGACGCGTTGCGTCAGTACGATGGCGAAATCCAGCAGATAGCCGATACTGCCCAGAAACAGGATGCCGACCATCACGACATCGGTACGCAGGTACGTGCCGGCATTCATCACCATCCAGCCGAGCCCCGAGGTGGCCGCGACCAGCTCGGCGGCAATCAGCGAAGTCCAGCCGATACCGATCGAAAGCCTCACGCTCGTGAAAATCTCCGGCAACGCGTTGGGCAGCACGACGAACCGGAAAATCTGCCGGCCACTCGCACCGAGCGTCTGCGCGGCGAGCATGCGCGCGCGGCTGACGCCACCGACGGCTGCGGCCGCGCCGACGACCACGCTCAGAAAGCACGAGATAAAGATCAGGAAAAACTTCGACGTTTCGCCGATGCCGAACCACACCACGGTCAGCGGAATCAGCGCGATCTTGGGCAACGGTCGCAGAAACTGCACGAACGGATCGAGCACGGCGCTCGTCCATGGCGAAAGCCCCATCGCGAGCCCGAGCGGAACGCCGGCCACCACCGAGATCACAAACGCCACCAGCGCCCGCGCGACGCTGATCGCGATGTGCTCCCAAAGCGGGATCTGCTGGTAGCCGTGGCGCACGAGGTCGATGGTGGTCTTGACAATCTCGGTGGGCGGCGGAAGGAATGTCGCGTCGATCCAGCCGTACACGGCCGAGACCTGCCATATCACCAGCAGGGCCGCGACTGCGCCGCCGCCGATCGACAGCCTGTGTGCGTATTTCATCGTCAGTGAATTCCTGCGCGATTACTTTGACGCTTCTTTCAGGAAGGCCGTATCGATGGCCGGCGCAAATGACGATGGAATCGTATCGCTGCGAAGCTGCCCCGTGCCGACGAGGAACTGCGCGGTGTCGCTCATCGACTTCGCGATGCCTGACTGTGCGGTATCCGCGCCGCTACCCAGGAAGGCCGGCGATAACTGTTCCTTCACCGACGGATATTCGAGCCCGGCCAGCGTGCGGCGGACCGAGTCCACCGGCTGGTCGATATTCTTCGCGATGACTTCAGCGGCGCGTTCCGGGTTCTGGTGATATTCGTCGACCTTTTGCTGATAGACACGCAGGAACGTCGCGACGAGTTTCGGATATTGATCGGCAAACGCCTTGCGCACGACGAAATTGTTGTAGATCAGATAGCCATCTTTCTGAAGCTGCTTCGTGACGAAAATTTCATGGCCGCCCGCGGCTGCGAGTTCCTGACTCGCCGGATCCCACGAATAAGCAGCATCGACATCTCCGCGTTTCCATGCCGCAACGATCTCGGCAGGCTTGAGCGGTACCAGTTTGATCTTCGAGCGGTCGACGTGATATGTCTTGATCGCGGCTTCGAGCGCATATTGCGCGGTCGAATTCGGCGGATAGGCGACTGTTTTGCCTTCGAGGTCCTTGAGCGTGTTGATGCCCTGTCGCGCCGTCAGGCGTTCGCTCGTCGCGATCACTTCGGGCACGCCGATCACTTCGATCGGCAGACGCTGCGTGACACCGGCTACCGCCGGGCTCGAGCCGAAGCGCGCGATGTCGATCTGGTTCGATGCGAACAACGCCAGCACGTCCGCGCCCGTTGCGAACTGAACCCAGCGGACCTTCGTACCAAAGGCCTTGTCGAACGACCCATCCGCACGCGCCAGCACCCAGACGCGGGGCGCGCCGGCCCACGCGAGCCGCACTTCAGCCGGTACGTTTTCAGCGTGCGCGGCCGGAATGCCACCCGGCATCGTCAACGCAAACGACGCAGCCACGGCGACCTTGCGCCAGATATTCGATAACTTCATTTTGCTTCCCCGTCGACAGTTCGCCGCGACATGCGGCTTGAGTCACACGACGTTAACGGGGTCCGCTTCCGCTCACAACCAATCAAAGCTCATAAGTTTATGAGCGCGACAGTGCGAAGAAAAATCGCGTTCAGGGACTTCAAAGGCGACGCGAAATCGTTGAACGCTCATCCTTTCCACGCGGTGAGACGCCGCTCCGCGATCAGCACGGTCTGGTTGAACGCGAGCCCAAGGACGGAGAGCGTGATGATGCCCGCGTACATCTTCGGAATTTCAAACGTGAACTGCGAGTAGTTGATGAGGTAACCCAGACCCGCCTTCGCGCCGACCATTTCAGCGGCGACCAGCACGAGGATCGCATAGGCGCCGGCGACGCGAATGCCGGTGAATACCGTCGGCACTGAAGCGGGCAATACGACTTTGTAAAAGAGCGATAGGGGCGAGAGCCCCATTGAACGTGCCGAGCGGATCAGAAGCGGATCGACATTGCGCACACCGCTGACCGTATTGAGCATCACCGGCCAGATGCACGAATACACGACCATCGATATCTTCGACGTTTCACCCATGCCGAGCACCAGAACGAATACGGGCAGAATGGCGAGAGGCGCGGTATTGCGGAAAATCTCCAGCAGCGGATTGAGGACGTCCGCGAGCGAGCGATACCAGCCGATGAAGAGACCAAGCGGCACACCGATCGCAATCGCGATGACGAAGCCGCTTAGCGCCCTTCCCGCGCTGGCGAGCAGATGCGAAGTCAGCTCGCCGGAAACCAGCATGTCGATCAGCGCGCGCACGACCGTCGAAAACGGCGGCAGAAACGTCGCATCGACCCAGCCGAAACGCGGTAATGCTTCCCACAACGCGATAAAAGCGACTATCGCAATGCTGTTGCGCAGGATGCGCGGCAACGTCGCGGCAAAAAACGTCGCGAAGGGGCGTGACGGAATAGTGTTTAGCGTCGTAAGTGTGCTCATGGCGAAAGGAAATGTCGTCGGGAAACGTCAGGCGGCGCGGGCCGCGTGAAGCCGGGGCGCGTCGCTGCGGTGGTGGATGAGTTGCCAGATCTGGTGTCGCAGCGCGACGAACTCCGGGGCCGCGCGCAGATCGTCGGCGGGGTCGTCGCGGTTCAGGTGTACGTCGAGCGAGTGCGTGACACGGCCAGGCGCCGCGGCCATCACGAGCACGCGCTGACCGAGGTACACCGCTTCCTCGATACCGTGCGTGATGAACACGATCGTCTTGCCGGTCCGCTTCCAGATACGCAGCAGTTCGTCCTGCAAGGTCTCGCGGGTCTGCGCGTCGAGCGCGGCAAACGGTTCATCCATCAGCAATACGTCCGGGTCATACGAGAGCGACCGGGCAATCGCCACGCGTTGCTTCATGCCGCCCGACAACTCGTGCGGGTACCTGTCCTCGAAGCCCGCGAGACCCACGAGATCGAGCCAGTAGCGCGCACGGCTCGCTCGTTCCGCTTTCGGCACGCCTTTGGCCGCGAGTCCGAATTCGATGTTGCCTTGCGCCGTTTTCCATGGAAACAACGCGTATTGCTGGAACACAATGCCGCGATCCAGACCAGGACCCACGATCGGCGTGCCATCCACCAGGATCGTGCCGCTATCCGGCTTCGTCAGTCCACCGACGAGATCGAGAAGCGTGGTCTTGCCGCAGCCGCTTGGGCCGACCAGCACGAGAAACTCGCCGGCCGCCACATCGAAGGACACGTCCTGCAGCACGACGAAGTGCCCACGCCGGTTCAGATGGAAACCCTTCGCGATGTTGCGTACGCTGATGGTCGCGCCCATGTGCGCTTCTCCTTGAGAAATATCGCTGCGTTAAATCACGGCCTTACGAACCGGGCTGGCGACTGCCCAGCGCCTGACTGAACGGGTTGAACTGGTTGGTGTAGATATCGTCCGCCTTGACCTGTCCGGGTTTGAGCACGCCATTGCTCACGTACCAGTCGACATAGGTCGAGAAATCGCTGGAACTGATGATCCCGCCCTTGCCGCCGACACCCGCCGATTTCCAGTAGCGCACGATCGTTTTGTCCTCGTTGCGGTGGCGCGCCTGGATGATTTTCTCGAGTCGCGCAACCACTTCGTCACGTGGCGTCTTCTGCGCCCATTCGATTGCGCGTGCCGTGCCGTCGACAAACTTGCGCACGGTATTCGGGTTCTGCTGGATGAAACGGTCCGTGAAGATATAGCTCGCGTAGCCGAAGCTGCCCAGTAACTGGTAGTCGGTTACGAGAAGCGTTGCGCCACCCTCCGCGATCAGTTTGTCCTTGATGATGTCTTCGAGGAACACCGCGTCGAGCTGCTTCTGCTTGAGAAGCTGCTCGAGGTTGACGGGCGGCGCCGCGACAAAGGTGATCTTCTGGATATCCGCTTTCGATACGCCCGATTTTTCGAGCCACGTCGTGGTGAGATATTGCTCGTACGCGCCGGGCGTGTTGACGCCGATCTTGCGGCCCACCAGATCATGCGCAGTCTTGATCGGACTGCCTTGCAGCACGAAAAGGCCACTGTTGGTATCTTTATCCGCGCCCACATAGGAGAGCACCGCCTTGACTGGCGCATGGGCCGCCGCGAGCTTTACGATCGAGCCGTTGAACGCGCCGCCAAAATCGACGTCGCCGGTCACCGTGGCCTGAATATCCTGCGGTCCGCTCGTCGTGTTGCCAACCCACTTGAGCTTGACGGGCGCCAGGTAGCCGAGGTCCTCCGCGAGCTCGGGATACAGTACCTTGCTTGCCCAGCCTTGATAGCGCAATTCAGTTTTTTCGGGCGCCTGCGCGCAGGCGAGTTGCCCCATCAACAGAAGAAAGCCTGCCGCAAGCAATCGGGTTATAGCGCGCCACCTGAAGCTCGAATTTTCTTTCATGGTTTCCTGTATCAGTCCGGTTCCGTGAAACGGGTTAGCCGGCCGGGTTGCTAAACGCACGCCTCGACCGGCTTCGCTCGATGCCTGGGTCTAGAACGCGCCGTCGTGTTCGAGCGTCACGCGGTGAATGCGACGCCGTGACGAACCGTAATCGCGTGCCGCGTAATGCTGCACCTGGCGGTTATCCCAGATCGCCACGTCACCCTGCTTCCACTCGAAGCGCGCCTGGACTTCCGGCGTCTTGATCAGGTCGTACAGATAGTTGAGCAGGCTCTGGCTCGCGGTCTTCGACACGCCGAGCAGATGGCTCGTGTGCCCCTCGTTGACGAACACCAGCTTGCGTCCGTTTTCGGGGTGCGTCTTGATGACGGGCACTTCGATCGGCGGAAACTTTTGCGACGCGTCGCGAACGCGCGCGGTTTTCTGTTCGATGGTTTCCTCGGCGGTGCCCGGCGGCAATTCGTAGCCGCTCAGCAGTTCGGACAGCGCCTGCTTCTTGGGCGAAGCAAGGAACGTGTTCACCGCGCGCAGCTTTTCGAAGTAGCGCGCGAGATCGGGGTCCAGCAGATCGTAGACACCCGCGGACGACGTCCAGATCGTGTCGCCGCCGCCACCCTCCGGAATCTCCTGCGCGTGCAGCACGGTTGCCTTCGGCGGCTGAAGTTGCCATGACACGTCGACATGCCAGTTGTCCGTGCCGCCCGACTGCGTCTTTTCGCTATGGGCGATCACCTCGATTTCGGGGAATCCCGCGACGGCAGGCAAATAGATGTTCTTGCGGATCGGGTTGCCGAAAATGCGTGCAAGGCCGACGTGCTGTTCCGGCGTCAGCGTCTGTTCGCGAATGAAGATGACGCCGTGATCCACCAGCGCCCGATTGAGCGTGCTGCGATTGTCGTCACTGAGCGGACGTGACAGGTCGACGTTTTCGATCACCGCGCCGATCAGCGGCTTGTAACGCCGCACGCGGATATCCTGATGGGCGTTACCTGACTGCGAAACCGGATTTTCAAGCACAGTGCTCATTGCGTTCCTCCTGGAGTTGCGGGTGTGGGTTCGGATCGGTGTCCAGACATCAAAGCAGGTGGGCCCACGCGGATCAACCAACCATTTCACTAAAGAATTCCGGCTGGAATCCGATTCATATAGACCGCGATCCGTCAAACGCAGCCCATGCCGTGCGCGGATTGCTTGTGGCGAAAGATCATTTCCACACAGCGGATTGCGCGCCTATGTTTGAAGGTTGCGATGAGGAGGCTGCGTGGCCGGTGGCCAAATGGCGCGGTTGCTTCGGTTTCGACTTTTTCGACGCTCGAGCAGACGCGCCGCCGGCTTTGCCGCGTTGCGTGCCGCGCGCCATGATCTGTTCAAGGTGTGAGGGTCGGCGCGCGTGGACGCGACCGGTACAATACGGGCACTCTCCGCCGAAACGCCCGCCCCCCATGCAGAATCTGAAATACCTGAGCGCATACCCGACGGCGCTCCAGGACAAGGTGCGCCGGCTGATTGCTGAACAGCAACTCGGTACGTATCTTGACGAGCGCTATCCGAACCGGCATGCCGTACAGACCGATCGTGCGCTGTACGACTATTGCGCGGACCTGAAGCGCGAATTCATCCGCAGCGGCCCGCAGATCGACAAGGTCGTCTACGACAGCAAACTGGATGTACTGCGACACGCACTCGGCCTGCACACGACGATTTCACGCGTGCAGGGCAGCAAGCTCAAGTCGAAAAAGGAAATCCGCATCGCTTCGCTGTTCAGGGATACCGCACCGGAATTCCTGCGCATGATCGTCGTGCATGAACTCGCACACTTGAAGGAAAGCGAACATAACAAGGCGTTTTACCGCCTCTGCGAATTCATGCAGCCGGGCTACCATCAGACCGAGTTCGATCTGCGGCTTTACCTGACACATCGCGACCTCATGCGTGGCACGCCCGGCTGACGGCGTTGCCCCGGTTCGCCGCGCGGGACGCGCTGGGAGTATGCTGCACACGTGGATCTGCCTATACCGGCGTCAGGGAGGGGTACGCGATGAGCACTGCGAGCGAGCTTCAGAACACCGTCGATGCGATGGTTCAACCGGGCAAGGGCCTGCTGGCCGCCGACGAGAGCGGACCGACCATCGCGAAACGCTTCAAGACCATCGGCGTCGAGTCGAACGAGGAATACCGGCGCGCATGGCGCGACCTGTTGCTGTCGACGTCGGGCCTCGGCGAATACATCAGCGGTGTCATTCTTTATGAAGAAACGCTAGGGCAACGCTCCAGCAAGGGCACGCCGCTGCCGGAACTGGCCGCCTCGCAGGGGATCGTGCCGGGCATCAAGGTCGATCTTGGCAAGATCCCGCTTGCACATGCACCTGGCGATGAAATCACGCAAGGGCTCGACGGGCTCGCACAGCGCCTCGCCGGATACAGGAAACAGGGTGCGCGCTTTGCCAAGTGGCGCGCGGTGTACAACATCTCGCCGACGCTGCCGGGGCGGCTCGCCATCGAAGCCAATGCCGATGCCCTCGCCTCCTATGCGGCGATCTGTCAGGAAGCGGGCATCGTGCCGATTGTCGAACCCGAAGTGCTGATGGACGGCGACCATACGATCGCGCGTTCCTTTGAGGTGACCGAGGCCGTGCTGCATGAGGTCTTTCACGCGCTGCACCGCCATGCGGTCGTGCTCGAGCATATGCTGCTCAAGCCGGGTATGGTGATTACGGGTTCCAGTGCGGCGAAAAGCGAGCAGGCTTCGGTGGAAGACGTCGCGCGGCAGACGGTGCGGGTGCTTAAACGAACCGTGCCAGCCGCGGTGCCTGGCGTGGTGTTCCTGTCGGGCGGGCAAACGCCGGAGCAGGCTACCGCGCATCTCGACGCGATGAACCGGCTCGGGGCCCTGCCGTGGAATCTGAGCTTTTCGTATGGGCGGGCCTTACAGGAACCGCCGCTCATGGCGTGGAAGGGGTCGGCTGCCAATGTCGCCGTCGCGCAGAAGGCGTTGCTCAAACGGGCGCGGCTGAATAGCGAGGCGTGTCTCGGCAGGTATGAGGCCGGAATGGAGGCGGACGAGGGTTGAGCCCCGCATCGGTCAGCGAAGCAGAAAAACGACATCGCCAGGATCCGACCGCGTCTAAAAAACGCCTGAGGCGGATTTATTCCTATGGCAATTCATGATTGTTTGTTCTATGTTCACAGTGATGCGCCAAATACAAGCGCATAAAAAAGCAGCAGAACAGCAGGTCAGCGTATCACGGGGGTATCAAGATGACGTTTAACCGTCCGCACAGGCGCACGTATCGCTGCGCCGTCCAGTTCCAGCGCGCTCACATCTCGCGCC
>CALFSF010000074.1 GCA_937917025.1 uncultured Paraburkholderia sp. | reverse complement strand
GCATCGACGCCGGCACGAGCGCGATACCGACACCTTCATCGACAAGACTCAGCACCGTCTGCTGCAGCTGCACTTCGAAGCGGATGTCCGGCTCGAACCCACCCGTCCGGCAATGCTCGACGATCGTCGCACGCAACGTCGGCGCGACTTCGCTCGATGCCATCACGAACGGTTCCCCGGCCAGCTGCGCAATCTTCAGTTGACGCGCCCGCGCGCGCGGATGCGTCCGCGACAACGCCACGCAGAGCGGCTCGGTCACGACCGTGCGCGTCGCAAGCCCTCTGTCCGGCAGACCCGGAAACATGATCGCGGCATCGATGTGCCCCGCCAGCACCTGCGCCGCCAGATCGTTCGACACGATCTCGCGCAGGTTCAGCGCCACTTCCGGATACGCGTCGCCGAATGCACGCGCGTAACGCGGCACGACGCTGTAGGCCGCGCACATCGTGAACCCGACATTCAGCCTGCCCGCTTCGCCCGAAGCTGCCGCCTGCGCGTTCTTCGCAGCCTGATCGAGCGCGGCGAGGATCGCGCGCGCGTCGCTATAAAAGCGCTCGCCGGCAGCCGTCAGCGTGACGTTGCGCGGACTGCGCTCGATCAGCGTCACGCCCAGCGATGCCTCCAGCGCAGCCAGTTGCCGGCTGAGCGGCGGCTGCGTGAGATTGAGCCGCGCCGCCGCGCGGCCGAAATGGCGCGTCTCGGCGAGCGTCACGAAGTATCGAAGCGGTCTGATATCGATCACGATGCACAAAAGGTATTGTTGAAAGCAGAATTCAGCATTGGATTGTATCAACGTGAACCACTACGCTCTCGCATCCTCCGCAACAAGCCCGACCGATGTTCTCAACGCTTGAAATCCTGCTACCCGTTTTCGGGCTGATCTTCGCCGGCTTCGTCTGTCGCCGCCGCGGGCTGCTTGGCCCCACCGCCGCGTCCGAGCTGAACCGCTTTGTCGTATGGCTCGCATTACCCGCGCTGCTGTTCGACAGCATGGCGCACACCACATGGCAGCAGCTCGATCAGCCATCTTTCATCGGCACGTTCGCACTTGCATGCGCGGGCGTCTTCGTATTGATACTCGTCGTGCGTCTGTTGAGCAGCCGGCATCTCGCCGACGCCAGCGTCGATGCAATCGCCGCCGCGTACCCAAACACGGGATACATCGGCTTTCCGCTATGCATGATCGTGTTCGGCACCGCGAGCCTCACACCGACGACGATCGCCACGATCCTCGTCGCGTGCGTGCTGTTTTCGATCGCGATCGTGCTGATCGAAGTGGCACTTCAGACGGAACGCGCGCCGCACAGGCTGGGCATGAAGGTGATCGGATCGCTGGTGCGCAATCCGTTGATCGTCTCGCCGATCGTCGGCGCGATGATGGCGGTCGCTCACGTGACGATGCCCGCAGGCGCGCAGACGTTCCTGAAGCTGCTGGGCGGCGCGGCGAGTCCATGCGCGCTGGTGAGCCTTGGGCTTTTCCTCGCTGAAAAACGTCCGGCAGGCGAAAGATCGCACGATGCTCTGTTGCTGAGCGCGGTCAAACTCGTGCTGCAACCCGCTGTGGCCTGGTGGCTCGCAGCGCGGGTGTTCGCCCTGCCTGTGACGCTCGTGCAGATGGCCGTCATGCTGGCCGCGCTGCCGACCGGCACCGGTCCGTACATGCTCGCCGAATTCTATCGACGCGAAGCGCACATCACGTCGCGCACCATCCTGCTGTCGACGCTCGGCTCGCTCGTGACGTTGTCGTTCCTGCTCGTGCATTTCCGTCACGGCGGCGCGTAAGCAATCGTCCGCGCCGATCGCCTTACATCCGACGGCTATCTGTAAGTAATTTACGGTAACGCCACGGTAAACGTCTGGAAAGGCGCGCCCGATATGCTGCTCGTTCAAGCGGACAGGGACATGCCCGTCGCTACTCCCTTCCGAACGAGACAAAACATCCATGCTGACCCATCAGCATCTGGCGTTGGCAAAAGAGCGACATCTTGCGGGCGACCTCGCGGGGGCACGCAGCCTCTATGAAACTGTCCTCGTCGAACACCCTGCCGAAGCCGACGTCATGTTTCGTCTGGGCGTGCTCACGCTGCAATGCGGTGCATACGACGACGCACTCGCATGGCTCGACCGCGCGCTGTCCCACGCCCCGCAGGAGACCCGCTACCATTTCGCCCGCGCGCAGATACTGGCGGCGTTGCAGCGTTTCGACGAAGCGCTCGCCACTTACCGCGCGCTACTTACGTCAGACGTTACTTCCACGGATCTGTGGTTTGCGCTCGCCAGCACCCTTCAACTGAGTGGCGACACGCGCGCGGCGGCCGCAGCCTTTGAATCGGTGGTCACGCTCGATCCCGCGCACGTCGATGCGCTGAACAACCTGGGCAACTGTCAGCGGCAACTCGGCGATACCGCGCTGGCGGAGATCAGCTATCGTCGTGCCCTCACGGTGCAGCCCGACTACGTGAGCGCCCTGACGAACCTCGGCACGCTACTTCAGATGCGCGGCCAGATCGACGACGCGGTCGCGCTTCTGGACAAAGCGGTGCAGCTCATGCCGGACTCGCCGGCAAGCCTGCTCAACCTGGGCGTGGCGCTGCTCGAACAACGCCGGTTCGACGAAGCCGCGAGCCTGCTCAGGCACACGCTCGCACTCGATCCGCAATTTCCGGAAGCCGCCTACAACCTGGGCAACGCGCTGTACGCGCTGGGAAAGCGTCACGAAGCGCAGACTCAGTACCGGTTGGCGATCGCGCTCGACCCGCATCACGCGGATGCGTACAACAACCTCGGGAACGTGTGCAGGGACCTGGGCGAATTCGAGTCCGCGCTCGATGCGTTCGATGCGGCGCTGCGGGCACGTCCCGCCTTCGTGGCGGCCTGCAACAACGCGGGCAATCTGATGC
Organism: uncultured Paraburkholderia sp.; assembly: GCA_937917025.1. Classification (GTDB taxonomy): domain Bacteria; phylum Pseudomonadota; class Gammaproteobacteria; order Burkholderiales; family Burkholderiaceae; genus Paraburkholderia. The sequence continues at coordinate 15,686 of CALFSF010000074.1, read as the reverse complement.
GCACGTTGCATAGAACCGCCGATGCAGAGACGCTTTTCCGAGCCGCACTGTCCATCGATCCGGATCACTCAGCGTCGCACAACAACCTCGGCAATGTCCTGAAAGACAGCGGCGCGCTCGACGAAGGCATCGTCCACTATCGCCGCGCGGTGCAGAGCGATCCCGGCAACGTGGTCGCGCACAGCAACCTTGCCTACGCGTTGACGTTTCAGTCGGAAAGTGGCGACGCCGCGTTCGAGGAATGCCGCCGCTGGTCAACCCGTCACGAAGCGCCGCTGCGCGCCACGCGAAAGCCGCATGCGAACGATCGCAACGCTCACCGGCGGCTACGTATCGGCTACGTCTCGCCGGATTTTCGTGACCACTGCCAGTCGCTGTTTACGGTGCCGCTGCTGTCCCATCACGATCACGATCAGTTCGAGATCTACTGCTACGCGAGCGTCGAGCGTCCCGACGATCTGACGCAGCGGATCGCCGGTTATGCCGACGTATGGCGCGATGTCCACGGACTCGACGACAGCCGCCTCGCGCAACAGATCCGGGCGGACGGCATCGACATCCTCGTCGATCTGGCCATGCACATGGCCGACGGCAGGCCTTTGCTGTTCGCCCGCAAACCCGCGCCGGTGCAGGTGGCGTGGCTCGCATATCCCGGCACGACGGGTCTCGACGCGATCGACTACCGCCTGACCGATCCACGCCTCGACCCACCTTCGAACGACACCTTGTACAGCGAACGCTCGCTGCGTCTGCCGGACTCGTTCTGGTGCTACGACCCGTTGACGGATCAACCCGCCGTCAACGCGTTGCCCGCGCTGACGGCAGCGCATCTGACGTTCGGCTGTCTGAACAATCCCTGCAAGCTGACCGACCGCACGTTCGGGATATGGGCGGCGGTGCTGCGCGAAGTGCCACACGCGCAATTGCTGCTCATGGCGCCCGCTGGCAACGCACGCGAGCGTCTTGCTACACGCATGCAACGACAGGGCCTCGACGTTCAGCGCGTCCGTTTCGTCCCGTTTCGCCCGCGCGCCGAATACCTGCGCACGTATCACGAGATCGACATCGGGCTCGACACGTTTCCCTACAACGGCCACACGACCAGTCTCGATTCGCTGTGGATGGGCGTGCCGGTGATTACGCGCGTCGGAGAGACCGCTGTCGGCCGCGCGGGCATGAGCCAGCTCTTCAATCTCGGCCTGAACGAACTGGCGGCGCATTCGGACGACGCGTTCGTCCGGCTCGCCGTTGAACTGGCCGCGAACCTGCCGCGCCTTGCTGGCTTGCGGCAAACGTTACGTCCGCGCATGGCGCGATCGCCGCTGATGGACGGCGCGCGGTTCGCCGGTCACGTCGAGACTGTTTACCGGCAGATCTGGCAATCGTGGTGCGCCTGAGCGTCTGCGCCCTGGCAAACACACCACCCGCCGCACGCACCTGACATCGACTCGAGAAACATGACACCGAATTCACTGAATTTTTCTGGCGGCCCTGGCGCGTTGCCGGAAACTGTCCTCGCGCAAACACAGGAGGCAATCGCGGCGCTCCCGGAGACTGGCCTGTCCGTGCTCGGAATGAGTCACCGCTCAGACTGGTTCAACGCGATCCTGCACGAGGCCGAATCGAATCTTCGCCACCTGCTCGGCATCTCCGACGACTACGCCGTGACCTTTCTCCAGGGCGGCAGCAGTCTGCAGTTCGCGATGATCCCGATGAACTTCGCCGCAACAGCGAACGCGCCGCCCGAATACGTGAACGCCGGCTACTGGAGCGCGAAAGCTTCAGCCGAAGCTGCACGCGTATGTCCGGCAAAAATCGCATGGGATGGCCGCTCAGGCGGTTACCGGCGACTGCCCGATCTGCGCGCGCTGGACGTGGCCCGTTCATCCGCTTACCTGCATTACGTATCGAACGAAACCGTGGAAGGGCTGCAATTCCCTGCCTGCGAAAATGCACTCGCCGTGCCGCTCGTCGCGGACATGTCATCGGATTTTCTGTCGAAGCCAATCCGGCCTGACCTGTTTTCGATGATCTACGCGCATGCACAGAAGAATCTCGGTCCAGCCGGCGTCACGGTTGCGATCATCGAGCGCTCGCTGCTCGAACGCATCCCGGATGGCCTGCCATCCATTCTCGACTTTCGCACTCATATCTCACATCGCTCGAACTACAACACGCCGCCGGTATTCGCGATCTACGTCCTGACGCTGGTCACGCGCTGGCTGCGCTTCGATATCGGTGGCTTGAGGGCCATGCAGGACATCAACGAAAGAAAGTCGCGTTGCCTGTACGAAGCACTGGATTCGCTCGACGGCTGCGTCACCGTTCACGCGGACCGCCGCTGGCGTTCGCAGATGAACGTCGCCTTCACGTTCGGCGACAAGCGTCTTGACGACGCGTTTCTCGTCTGCGCGCGGGAGCGGGGCATGACGGGACTGGAAGGTCACCGGTCGCTTGGCGGGCTGCGCGCCTCGCTCTACAACGCCGTCACGCCTCAGGCCGTGGAGACGCTCGCCGAAGCCTTGACAGCGTTTTCCGACGAGCGCGTTTGAAGTGGCGATCACGCGTAACCCTGCACGTTCTACCCGAAGAACAACATGACGAATCCCACGCAACCAGGCGACGACAAAACCGAACCTCGGAACGACGCGTCCGGCGCGACTCAACTTGCTGATCCTGACAGCACCGCTCAGGCTTCGCAGACGATCGCACACCTGGCGCATCTACTGGATGCCGACCCGCTGAACGTCGGGTTACATCGTTCGATGTCTGACGCGATGCGCGACGCCGGCAACGAGACCGGCTATCTCGCTCACGGAATTGGCATCGAAACCTTCGAGTTGATGAAAACGCTGCCGCAGCCGTGGGCGATCCCGCTCTTCAACGTCGCGACCGTCTTCTTCATGAACGGCGACCATGAATCCGCGAGACGCTGGTATGGGATCGCGCTGGACATCGATCCTGATCTCGCGATGGCGCATCAGAATCTCGCTGCCGTCCATGACGCGATGGGCAACGCCACCGAAGCGCGCGTGCATCGCGCGCATGCGTACCGGTTGCAACGGATCTATGTGGAGCCCGCGGACAACGCGCCGCGCAAGGTGTTGATCCTGTGTACCGGCAACGCGGCGGGAAACGTACCGTTCGACACGCTGCTTCCACCGGGCGCGAGCTATCGCATCAAGTATGCAATCGACTACGCGAGCGACGCCGAAGACGATCAGTTGCCGCCGTTCGACCTGGTCTTCAACGCGGTCGGTGAACCGGACATTGCGGAGCCGCTCGCGCCACGTCTCGAACGCTTCGCGCGGCGATGCAAACGCCCGTTGCTCAACCCGCCGGCGGCAGTCGCGCGAACGAGGAGGGACAGGCTGCCCAAACTGCTTGCAGACCTGGAAGACGTGGTGGTTGCGCCATGCATCCTGCTGGAAACGGTGCCCGGCTCAGTCGATGCGCTCGCAAACCGGCTCGTCAACGAAGGCATCGACTTTCCGGTTCTGACACGGCCGCTCGCTAAACATGGCGGTGAAGGGCTGACGATGCACACGTCGATCGACGCACTGTGGTCCGCGCTCGCGACCGTCGACGCCCCGCACTACCTGACGGCATTCCACGACTTCCGCAGCGCGGACGGATACTTTCGCAAGTACCGGACCGTGTTTGTCGACAGGGTGCCGTTCCCTTACCATCTGGCGATTTCATCGCACTGGATCGTGCATTACTTTTCCGCGGACATGATCACGGCGGACTGGAAGATCGACGAGGAACGCCGCTTCCTGCAGGAGTGCGGCGCGGTGCTGGGAGAGCGGGCGATGAATGCGATCGCCACGATCGGCAGGCGTCTCGATCTCGACTACGGTGGCATCGACTTCACGCTGCTGCCCGACGGTCGCGTGCTGGTATTCGAAGGCAATGCGACCATGCTGGTTCATCGTGAGGCGAACAATGGCGTGCTCGCTCACAAGAACATGTTCGTCGAGCGGATTATCGACGCTTTCGAGCAGTTGCAGGCCCGGCGAACCGGCGTCGCCTGAGCCGCTCTCGCCGGCGCGCGCGGGGAAACCTGAGCGGTGCCGCGCGGCCGGCAGGCAAACTGCGTCGTTACTTCGGCGAAACGTCGATGTTGCCGAAGTACTTGTGCGCCAGCGTCTTCACCGTGCCGTCCGTCTGCAGCTTCACGATCGCGGCGTCGAGCTGCTTCTTCAGCGAATCGTCGCCCTTGCGCAGGCCAAACGCGACGCCGCCGCCGAGAATCCTGTCGTCGCGCACCGGCTGGCCGACGAAAGAGAAATCCTTGCCGTCCGGACGCGACAGGAAACCCGTCTGTCCCGCGGGCGCGAGCACCAGCGTGGCATCGAGACGGCCGGACACGAGATCCGCGTACACCTGATTCTGGTCCTGATACGACACGACGTTCACACCTGCCGGTTCCCAATGCACCTTCGCGAACGTTTCCTGGATCGAAGCCTGCAGCACGCCGACGTGCTTGCCCTTCAACGATTCCGGCGTCGGCAGGAGGCCGCTGCCGTTGCGCGCGATCAGTTGCGACGGAACACGGTAGATGATGTTCGTGAACGCGATGGCCTGGCGACGCTTCTCGGTGGCGTTCATCGCCGAGTTGATCGCATCGAACTTGCGGCCCTGCAATGCGGGAATCAGCCCGTCAAACGACGTCTCGACCCACGAGCACTTCAGATGCGCGGTCGCGCAGACGGCGTTGCCGATGTCGATATCGAAGCCCTGCAGCTCGCCATTCGCGCCCTTCGATTCGAACGGCGGATATTGCGCTTCGAGACCGAAGCGCAACGTCGTGGCATCGGCGGCGATGGCCGACACCGAGGCAAATGCACAGACTATCGCCAGCAGGTTCCTGAGCAGCTTCATGGATGATCTCCTTCCCTTTGATCTTCGGGTTAATCTGCCGTGACATCGGACGGCGTTGCAATGCGTTTATGCTTAAGCACCGGCAGGCGTTCGCGCACCGCATCGAGCACCGAGGAACCGAGCGTCGCGATCGCGAAGCCTGGCTCGTCGTCGTGTCGCGCAAGCACTTCGCCCCATGGTCCGATGATCATACTGTGACCAAAAGTCCGCCAGCCGTTCGGATGCGTGCCGCACTGGCCGGAGGCCAGCACGTACGCCTGATTTTCGACGGCACGTGCGCGCAGCAGCAGCTCCCAGTGCGCGAGGCCCGTCGTATGGGTGAACGCCGCGGGCACGGCGATGACATCCGCCGCCGGACCCGCTCGATACAGCTCGGGAAAACGCAGGTCGTAGCAGACGGAAAGCCGCAGCGTGCCGAACGGGCCGTGCGCGGTGGCGACACTGTGGCCGCCCACCATCGTGTCGCCTTCCGCGTGCTGCTCCGTGCCCTGGCTGAAGCTGAAGAGATGAATCTTGTCGTAGCGCGCGCGACACTCGCCGGCCGGATCGAACAGCAGCGACGTGTTGTACGCATGCGTGCCGGCCCGCGGTCCTGCCGGACGGATCGGCACCGTGCCGCCGATCAGCCACGTGCCGGTATCCCGCGCGAGTTGCGCCAGCGCGTGCTGGATCGGTCCGTCGCCGGGCGTCTCGGCCAGCGCGACGCGCGCTGCTTCGTCGTTGCCGATCCAGCAGAAGTACTCGGGCAGGCTCACGAGCGTCGCCCCCGCGCGCGCCGCTTCGGTGACCCAGTGACGCGCCTGCTCGAGGTTGTATGCGACGTCGTCGGTGCTGCTCATCTGCACGACGGCGGCGGTCAGCGTCTTTTCCATCTGACTCATGGCGTACTCCTCAGATCGAACAGAGGCGGCGGGCGCCTTCGATCAGCGTCGCGTCGTCCTTCGAGAAGCTCAGGCGGATCAGGCCGGAATCGGTGCCGTCGGTGTAAAACGCGGAGAGCGGAATGGTCGCGACCTGCGCGTCGCGAATCAGGCGCAGCACGAAATCGCTATCGCTTTCATCGGAGAATCCACGGAAACGCGCGAGCATGAAGAAACTGCCTTCGCTCGGCAGCAATTCGAAGCGCGACTCGCGCAGCGCTTCTTTTAGCAGATCGCGTTTCTTCTGGTAGAACGCGGAGAGGCCAAGATAACTCTCCTTGTGCGCAAGCGCATCGGCGAACGCGTACTGCATCGGCGTATCGGCGGAAAACACCATGAACTGATGTACCTTGCGGATCTCGTCCATCAACGCGGCGGGCGCGAGACAGTAGCCGACGCGCCAGCCCGTCACGTGATACGACTTGCCGAACGAAGACACGATCACGCTGCGTTCGGCGAGGTCCTGATAGCACGCCATGCTCTGATGCTTCGCACCATCGAAGACGACGTGTTCGTACACCTCATCGGCGAGGATCACGATATCGGTGTTGCGCGTGACAGCGCGCAGGCGCTCGATGTCGGCGTCGCTGAAAATGGTCGCGGTGGGATTGTGCGGCGTGTTGATGATGATCATGCGCGTCTTCGGCGTGATCGCGGCGCTGACCTCGTCCCAGTTCACGCGGAAGTGTTCGAGCGAGAGCTTGATCGGCACCGGCGTTGCGCCCTGCAGACGGACGATCGGCGCGTAGCTGTCGAACGAAGGCTCGAAGTAGATCACCTCGTCGCCCGGATGCACGAGCGCGCTGATCGTCGAATAGAGGCCTTCGCTCGCGCTTGCGATGACGGTCACTTCCGACGTCGGGTCGTAGCGCACGCCGTACAGCTGCTCGACCTTGTTCGACAGCGCCTCGCGCAGCGCGCCGATGCCGGCCATGGGTGCGTACTGGTTATGACCGGCACGCATGGCCTGCGCGACGCCATCGACGAGCTTCGCGTCCGGCGCGAAATTCGGCGCGCCCTGCGAGAGGTTCAGCGCGTCGTGTTCGGCGGCCAGCTGACCGATGACGGTAAAGATCGTCGTGCCCACGTCGGGCAGTTTCGAGCGGGCGTGCAAGGCGCTCTGCATGAGGGTTCCTCCATCGGACAGCGTATCGACGGGACGCCGGTGATACGGCAGTCCCATCCTGTTGCTGCCGATTAGGCATCAACCAATACGCAGCCACAATCGAAAGTTTGTCATGCGCGGCATGCGTTTACGTCATGGCGTCGCCTGGCGCGGTGACAGGCCTCAGTCTTCGTCCATCAGACGGACCTTGACCTTCTTGCCCTTCACCTTGCCCGCGTTGAGCTTGCGAAGCGCGTCCTTCGCCACGCCGCGCTCGATCGCCACGTAGGTGGAAAATTCCGTTACGTTGATCTTGCCGATCTGCGAGCCGGCAAAACCCGCGTCACCGGTCAGCGCGCCGAGCACGTCGCCCGGGCGGATCTTTTCCTTGCGGCCGCCGAGAATCTGCAGCGTTTCCATCGGCGGCAAAAGCGGCGCGTTGCTCGCCGGCTTCAGCTCGGAGACGGGATGCCATTCGACTTCGCGCCCCTTCGCCTGCTCGATGCTGCCGACGCGCCCCATCTCGTTCATGCTCGCGAGGCTCAACGCCCAGCCGTCCTGATCCGCGCGGCCCGTGCGGCCGATGCGGTGCACGTGTACCTCCGGATCGGGGGTGACGTCGACGTTGATCACCGCTTCGAGTTGCGCGATGTCGAGGCCGCGCGCCGCGACGTCGGTGGCGACGAGCACGGAACAGCTACGGTTCGCGAACTGGATCAGCACCTGGTCGCGTTCGCGCTGGTCGAGTTCGCCATGCAACGCGAGCGCATGAAAGCCCTGCGCGCGCAGCACGTCGAGCAGATCGCGGCATTGCTGCTTCGTGTTGCAGAACGCAATCGTGCTGACCGGACGGTAATGGTTCAGCAGCAGGCCGACGGTATGCAGGCGGTCGTTCTCGGTCACTTCATAGAAGCGCTGACGGATCTTGCTGTCGTCGTGACGCTCCTCGAGCTTCACGTCCTTCGGGTTGCGCAGGAACTGCTGGCTCAGCTTGCCGATGCCCTCGGGATACGTCGCGGAAAACAGCAGCGTCTGACGCTCTTTCGGGCATTGACGCACGACCGTCGCGATGTCGTCGAAGAAGCCCATGTCGAGCATGCGATCGGCTTCGTCGAGGACGAGCGTGTTGAGCGCCTTCAGATCGAGACTGCCGCGCTCCAGGTGATCCATGATGCGCCCCGGCGTGCCGACGACGATGTGCGCGCCATGTTCGAGGCTCGCGGTTTGCGGACGCATCGGCGTGCCGCCGCATAGCGTCAGCACCTTCACGTTTTCCTCGGCGCGCGCGAGACGGCGGATTTCCTGCGTGACCTGGTCGGCGAGTTCGCGCGTCGGGCAGAGCACCATCGACTGCACCGCGTAGTTGCGCACGTCGAGGCGCGCGAGCAGCGCGAGGGTAAACGCGGCGGTCTTGCCGCTGCCGGTTTTCGCCTGCGCGATCAGATCCTGGCCGGCGAGCGCGACCGGCAGGCTGGCCGCCTGGATCGGCGTCATCTCCAGATAGCCGAGCTGCGCGAGGTTGGCCAGCATCGCGGGCGGCAGCGGCAGCTGGCTAAAGGGGGCGGGAGTGGGCTTGGTCATGTGTTTTACCTGAGGGTCGTTGCGCGTGCGCCGGCTTACGAAAGCGGACGGCCTTCGATCTGCTCGTAGACGATCGTTCCATCGTCCGCGTCGAAGCGCTCGACGTAGTTGCGCGCGCCGCACATCGGGCAGCGAAACAGCAGCCCTTGCCCTTCATTCTTGATGATGACGTCGGACGTTTCCCACTGGGCGCCGCATGACTGGTTTCTGCACGTAAACATCGTCGATTCTCCCGCCTGATCCGGCTGTCTGTTGAGGCTTGCCACGTGTGCGAAGCCAGGGCAGCGCGGATTTCGTGGTGCGTTATGTCGAAAACCCGGCAGTGTCGCACGAAACGGATTCTGTTCGGCTGGTTTCGCCCGTTACGACGCCGCGTTCTCCGTAATAGACCACAAATAGCGCCTGGGTCGCGGGAAGGAGCGTATGCCGTGGGACGGGACGCACGTTGATAGGTGATCCTATTGTCACCTCTTATGGAAAACACCGATGACGTATTTGGTACCCTGGCCGCCCCCTCAGGCAGCCTGCGCGGAAAAATCGGTCATTGGGCGCGGCGGCGCGTACCCATGTGCCCATGTGTTCAAGTCCTGAACAGCTGTCCCACCCCATGTTCAGGACTGGCGCATCGATCTGAATCTCGCAGCATCGGTTCGACGCCGTGCGCCGCCGCGGTGCCCGTTGCCCATGCATGAATCGCGCCGGTTGCCAATTGGCACGCTTCTGGCGTATCCGGTTCGCGGCCGGCAAAAGAGCGCACCGACGATAAACGATCACACATGTGAGGAGCACACTGATGAACCATGCAGAGATGCAGTTTCTGACCACCGAATTCCCGTACAAGAAGCAGTATGCGAACTTCATTGGCGGCGAGTGGGTGAAGCCCGTTGGCGGCGAGTATTTCGATAACATCTCGCCGATCACCGGCGAGCCGTTCACGTCGATTCCCCGCTCGCGCGAAGCCGACATCGAACTCGCGCTCGACGCCGCGCATCGCGCGAAGGTCGCGTGGGGCAAAACGTCGACGACCGAGCGCGCGAACATCCTGAACCGCATCGCCGATCGCATGGAAGCGAACCTGCAGCGCATCGCCGTCGCGGAAACGATCGACAACGGCAAGCCGCTGCGCGAAACGATGGCGGCCGACATTCCGCTCGCGATCGATCACTTCCGCTATTTCGCGGGATGCGCGCGCGCCCAGGAAGGCTCGATCTCGCAGATCGACGAAGACACCGTCGCGTATCACTTTCATGAGCCGCTAGGTGTTGTCGGCCAGATCATTCCGTGGAATTTCCCGATCCTGATGGCGGTATGGAAACTCGCGCCGGCGCTCGCCGCGGGCAACTGCGTCGTGCTGAAGCCCGCGGAACAGACACCCGCCTCGATCCTCGTGCTGCTCGAACTGATCCATGACCTGCTGCCGCCTGGGGTGTTGAACGTCGTCAACGGCTTTGGTCTCGAAGCGGGCAAACCGCTGGCGTCGAACAAGCGCATCGCCAAGATCGCGTTCACGGGTGAAACGACGACGGGCCGGCTGATCATGCAGTACGCGAGCCAGAACATCATCCCCGTGACGCTCGAACTCGGCGGCAAGAGCCCGAACATTTTCTTCGCCGATGTGATGGATCACGACGACAGCTACTTCGACAAGGCGCTCGAAGGCTTCACGATGTTCGCGCTGAATCAGGGCGAAGTGTGTACGTGTCCGTCGCGCGTGCTCGTCGACGAAAAGATCTACGACAGGTTCATGGAGCGCGCGCTCAAGCGCGTGGCGGCGATTACGCAAGGTCATCCGCTCGACACGAAAACGATGATCGGCGCGCAGGCTTCGCAGGAACAGCTTGAAAAGATCCTGTCGTATGTCGATCTTGGCAAGCAGGAAGGCGCCGAATGTCTGATTGGCGGCGAGCGCAATACGCTGGATGGTGAACTGAGCAAAGGCTATTACGTGAAGCCGACCGTGTTCAAAGGCCACAACAAGATGCGCATCTTCCAGGAAGAGATCTTTGGGCCAGTCGTCTCGGTCACGACGTTCAAAAACGAAGATGAAGCGCTGGAGATCGCCAACGACACGCTCTACGGTCTCGGCGCAGGCGTCTGGACGCGCGACGGCACGCGCGCCTACCGCTTTGGCCGCGAGATCAAGGCCGGACGCGTGTGGACGAACTGCTATCACGCGTATCCTGCCCACGCGGCATTTGGCGGATACAAGCAGTCGGGCATCGGACGCGAGAATCACAAGATGATGCTCGATCACTACCAGCAAACGAAGAATCTCCTCGTCAGCTACAGCGAGAAGCCGCTGGGCTTCTTCTGAGCTCGACGCTCCCGTGGGCGAGCCGCACGGTGCGGCTCGCCCTTTTTTTCACTGGAGTGACGTCATGGCAGACGATGGAGTAGCACGCGTGATCGCGACACCCGCCGCGGAAGCGTTGATCCATAAACTCGGCGCCGAACATGGATCGATTCTGTTTCATCAGTCGGGTGGATGTTGCGACGGTAGCGCGCCGATGTGCTTTCCTGCTTCGGAGTTCATGGTGGGCAGTTCGGACGTGCGGCTCGGCGAGATTGCCGGTGTGCCGTTCTTCATGAGCGAATCGCAGTTCGAATACTGGCAGCACACGCAGTTGATCATCGACGTCGTGCCTGGCAACGGCGGCATGTTTTCGCTCGAGCGTCCTACCGGGATGCGCTTTCTTACTCGTTCGCGTCTCTTCGAGGATGCGGAAAACGCGTGGCTCGAAAAGCATCCGGTTGCGCGCGCCGATGCGTGATTAAAGGTGTTTTCTCTCAGACAGACGGCGGCGCCGGGACCGCTGCCGTCGCTGCGGTTGTTCCTGGCAAGGCATCGCTTTCGTCTTTAAGGCCGACGCCCGTCAGCCCGAGGCGACGCGCATGCGTCAGCAGATAATGCAGCCGATGTGCCGCGGCATCGTATGAAAGCCCTTCGGGGCGCACGTTCGAAATGCAGTTGCGCTGCGCGTCCGTGCAACCGGTTTTCGGCGCCCACGTCAGGTAGATGCCGAGGCTGTCCGGCGAACTAAGGCCCGGCCGCTCGCCGATCAACATCACCACCAGTTGTGTCTTCAGCAGTTCACCGATTTCGTCGCCGAGCGCGACGCGGCTCTGGCGCGCCACCACAACGGGGCCGATTTTCCAGTCGGTGAGTCGCGCGCAGACGGCCTGCAATAAAGGCAAAGACTGTCGCGACGCAGCGAACGCAGAAAGACCATCGGCGATGACGAACACGACGTCGAGCGGATCGATCGCAACGCGCATGAGCGCTTCGCGGCTCTCGTCGGACAACCGCCGCCCAAGATCCGGACGACGCAGATAATGCTCGCGATCGGGCGCCGCGCTATGCACATCGAGCGATGCAAACCCATGCGCGCGCAGTTGCTCATGCAAGGCATCGGCGTCGAGCGGATGATGCACGGCGTCGCGCGCCTGCGCGTGCGAGAGATCGAATGCGAGCAGCGGCGCGGTGGGCAGACTGTTTCCCGCGCGACCCAGAGCGATGCGCGCGTTGGTGAACTCGCGCAGCGCGTTCCATGGATTCTTTTCGAGGAAGTCGCTCATGCGAGGTCGGCTCCCATCCAGTCTTTGGCGCCTTGCAGCAGCGGCTGGCGTGGAGATGCGCTCAAGAGCGCGCCGCGCGCGTCGGTGATCTGCATCGACTCAAGCCACTCTTCGAATTCCGGCGCGCGACGCAGGCCTAAAACATCGCGCACGTACAACGCATCGTGGAACGACGTGCTTTGATAGTTGAGCATCACGTCGTCGGCGCCGGGAACGCCCATGATGAAATTGATGCCGGCAACGCCCAGCAGCGTGAGCAGGTTGTCCATGTCGTCCTGATCGGCTTCCGCGTGATTCGTATAGCAGATGTCGCAGCCCATCGGCACGCCGAGCAGCTTGCCGCAGAAGTGATCTTCGAGACCGGCGCGCGTGATCTGCTTGCCGTCGTACAGATACTCCGGCCCGATAAAGCCGACCACCGTGTTCACCAGAAACGGATTGAACTTGCGCGCGACGGCGTATGCGCGCACTTCGCACGTCTGCTGGTCGACGCCATGATGCGCGTTCGCCGAAAGCGCGCTGCCCTGCCCGGTTTCGAAATACATCAGGTTGTCGCCGACCGTTCCGCGTTTGAGCGACAACCCCGCCTCATACCCTTCCTGCAAAAGCGCAAGCGTGATGCCGAAACCCGCGTTTGCCTGCTCCGTTCCCGCGATCGACTGGAACACGAGATCGACCGGCGCGCCCTTCTCTATCGCGGCAATCGTATTGGTGACGTGCGTGAGCACGCATGACTGCGTCGGCACCTGATAGCGCTGGCGGAAGTCGTCGACCATGTGCAGCAGCGTTGTGATGGCGGCGAGGCTGTCGGTGGCGGGATTGATGCCGATCATCGCGTCGCCGCAACCGTACATCAGGCCGTCGAGCATCGATGCCGCGATGCCCTTGACGTCATCGGTTGCGTGATTCGGTTGCAGGCGCACCGACATGTGTCCGGGCAAGCCGACGGTATTGCGAAAGCGCGTCACCACCGGACGCTTGCGCGCCGCCACGATCAGATCCTGATTGCGCATCAGCTTCGACACCGCCGCGATCATCTCCGGTGTCAGGCCCGCCGTGATGCGCGTCAGCGCGGCGGTATCGGTCGTGCTGGAGAGCAGCCAGTTGCGGAAATCGCCGACCGTCAGATGCGCGATTTCGGCGAACGCCTCGGGCGAGTGATCGTCGATGATGAGACGGGTGACTTCGTCGCTTTCGTACGGCACGACCGCTTCGTTCAGAAAAGTGCGCAACGGCACCGCTGCGAGCGCGATCTTCGCGGCGACGCGTTCTTCCTCGCTTGCCGCCGCGATGCCGGCGAGCTGGTCGCCGGAGCGCAGCGGGCTCGCCTTCGCCAGCAGGCTTTTCAGATCGACGAACCGGTAGGTACGGCTGCCGATAGTCTCCGTATAGCTCATCTTCCGTTGCTCCATCGCCGTTGCCCGGAAGCAGCGGCTTTGCGTGGCGCGTCAGTCTTCGAGCAGGGCGTTCGCCGGTGCGACTTCATGCTGACGACGCGTCGGCAGAAAGTGCAGGTAGAAGGACACGAGACAGATCGCCATCTGAAAGTTGAAGTACACCATGGGCTTGTGTGGGCCGCAAGCAGATGCCCATCGGCCGATGGTAGAGCGCCATTAATCGATCGTGTTGCGGGAAATCGGCAAGGATCAGGCGGTTTGGCAGGCGTGTGAACGCGCCGTGTACGTCACGTCGTTTGAAGGAAGGGGGATGAAGCACAACGGCCTTTGCCGGACCGTCGGTTATTCCGGGCGGATGTTGCCGCCGGAGGAGCGCCAGCGCGCCGGGGTCACGCCGATCTGTCGTTTGAAGACCCGCTGGAACGCGGCTTCCGACTGATAGCCCACCGCTTCGCCGATCTCGGCGACCGGCGTTGCGGATTGCAGCAGCGCGCGGCCGGCGATCGTCATGCGCACTTCGGTGAGCACGTCGGTGGCCGAGCGGCCGATGGCTTCCTGGAACTGCCGCACGAACGTCGCGCGCGACATGTTGCAGAGCGACGCGAGCTGATCGAGCGTCCACGGCTCGCCGGGCGTCTCGAACATCGCCGAGACCGCCGCCTGCAGACGCGGCCGGCCCGCGAGCGCGAGCAGCCCATGCGGCGGCGCCGACAGTTCGCTCGCGAAGCGCAGCGTCAGCGCAAACAACGCCGCCGACAGATGGCTCACGAGCGTTTCGCTGCCGGGACCGTCGTCGGTGGCTTCTTCTCTCATCAATTCGATCAGGCGTGTGAGGCGCGAGTTCGCCGTCGACTGGGTGGATTCGCCTGCGTCGCCGCGCGCGTTGCCCGCGTTCGCGCTGCGGACGATCAGGCGTCCCGGCAGGTGATCGCGCAGCAACCGGTCGGGGACCGCGCCGAGCAGGAAGCGCCCGCAGAGGATGTCCGCCGACGCGCCGTCGCCGCCGTTCTCCAGAACCACCGACGAGACCGCCCGACGCGATGCGGGCTGTATGGGTGTCTCGCCGCTGCCGTCGTGGATGCGATGGGCGTCGCCGGCCGGAAACACGATAATGTCGCCGGGGAAGAGCCGCTCCAGTGGACCGGTGCCGTCTTCGACCACCGCGTTGCCGGAGAGCAGCACGTGATACGGAATTTCGCGGACACCCGACTTTTCCTGGTTGATGGCCCACGGCGCGCCGAAGTGACAGCGCACGTCGAGGCGTCCGGTGACGGGCATCAGGGAAAGGAGTCGACTTAACAGATCCATATGAGCCGCTTGAGCATGTTTATGCGTCGTTTGAGAATTAGCGCCGGGCGCGCGCCGACGTACAGTGACCCCATGCAATGCCAGCCGATTCTACTTGAGGAGGGCGCAGGCCGTCCGGGCCGGTGTCCACGTCCTGTGGGCCGGGGTTTTGACCGGTTGTCGGCCATGTGCGCTACCCATTGAGGATGTCATGAAAACAGTTCAAACCGATGTTGCGATTATTGGCGCAGGGAGTGCCGGATTGCCGGCGTACCGCGCGGCGAAGGCGGCGGGCGCGTCCGCGATTCTCATCGAAGGCGGGCCGTATGGGACGACCTGTGCGCGTGTCGGATGTATGCCGTCGAAGCTGCTGATTGCGGCTGCTGAGGCCGCGCATGCCGCGGCGCGGACGGCGCCGTTTGGCGTGCATGTCGATGGGACGATCCGTATCGATGGGCGTGAGGTGATGGCGCGGGTGAAAGGCGAACGCGACCGCTTCGTGGGTTTTGTGGTCGAGAGTACCGAGGGGATTGCGGAAGCGGACCGGCTGATCGGTTATGCGCGGTTTATCGATGATGGGCTGTTGCAGGTTGGTGACCACACGCAGGTGCGTGCGCGCAGTGTGGTGATTGCTACCGGTTCGTCGCCGTATGTGCCGGAGATGTACCGGAAGCTGGGCGACCGGGCGATTGTGAATGACGATGTTTTTGCCTGGGATGATTTGCCGCGGAAGGTGGCTGTGGTGGGTGCTGGGGTGATCGGGCTGGAGTTGGGGCAGGCTTTGTCACGGCTCGGGGTGGATGTGACCGTCCTCGGCGCGCGTGGGCGGGTTGGGCCTTTGACGGATCCTGAGGTTAAGGCCTATGCGGAGAAGGTGTTCGTGGAGTGGCCCCCTGAAAGTCCGGACACAGTCTCCCACTTACAATAGCGGGTAGG
>CALFSF010000073.1 GCA_937917025.1 uncultured Paraburkholderia sp. | reverse complement strand
GCACTCGGCCATCGAGCGGTCCATCGCGGCGAAGTCGGGGTCGCTCGTGCCGCCGCCGCCCGTCGAAAATTCGAGAGGCTGTGCATGGGAGCATGCTGCGAGTGGCAACACCGCTGCCACCACACTGGCAGCCAGAAACGACCTGCACGATTTCATCTTCACCGCCACACCTCTTCGCTGGAATGAAGCCGTGATGATACGCCGGCGCCGGCAGCCCGCGCAGCGCTGCCAGACACCGGCCGGCGTCACAGCGTCACGTTTCTAGCCATGCGCAGAGGTCGGCGGTGCGCAGTTCGCGTGTGCCGAGTACGAAGCGCGCGTTCGCGGGCGCGGGCGCCGCGACGACGTCCGGTCCGAAATTGAACGCGAACGTCACGTCGCCGCGACGGCGCACGCGCAGGCCTTCAGGCAGCGCGCCGATGGCGAGCCCGGCGGCGCGCGCGGCGTCATCGAGCAGCGCGCGATGCAGCGCGTGATCGAACCACGCGCCCGCATAACGCACACGTCCATGCGACACGACCGCAGGCCAGCCGTCGTCGAAGCTCGCCAGCACTTCGGTGCCGGCGCCGGGTTGCAGATGCTCGCGCCAGTGAATCGCGTTGCCTTCGACGCCATGGAGCGACGTCGCGGGCCTGAGCGTCGGACGCAGCGATTCCGCTTCCAGCACGCGCACCGGCAGCACGGACTGAAGCAGACCCGGCGGCAACGTCAACGGAATCGAGAACGCGGACGTCCGTGATCCGCTGCGCGGTCCAAACACCCATTGCGCCGAAGAGTTTTCAATGGCGCGCACGAGATCGTCCGACATGACGGCGAGACCCGGAACGACCACCAGGCTGTACTGCGAAAAATCCGCGTTGCGCGAAACGATATCGACGTCCAGCGACATTTCCCGCAACGCCTGGTAGTAGTCGAACGCGAGCGTCTGATAGTCGAACGTCTTGCCGTGACGCTGAATCTCGAACATCCATTGCGTCTCATAGTCGAACACGAGTGCGACCTGGGCGCGCGAAGCGGGCGGCAGGCCGGACAGCACCGAAGACGCCGCGATTTCCCGCGCCGCACGCGCCACTTCGAGGCCGCCCGGCGAGAGCTGGTTGTCCGGCAGGTTGAGCCCGGAATGCATCTGCTCCTGCGCATACGGACACTGACGCCAGCGGAAATACGACACCAGTTCCGCGCCGTGCGCGAACGCCTCGTACGCCCACAGTCGAACCATGCCCGGTGCCGGCACCGGATTCCACGGTGCCCAGTTCACCGGACCGGCCTCCTGTTCCATGATCCAGAAGCGGCCCGCGCCAATCGCGCGATAGCGGTCGTGATCGAAGGCGGACACGTCGGGGTGTCCCGTGCGCGCGTAGCGCGCCTTGTCTTCCTCGGGCAGTGCGATGACCTCCGTGCGCGCGAGTGGATAGCTGTCCCATGCGGCGACGTCGATGGCGCCGTTCTCCACGAATCGGTAGTGGTCGAACGTCGTGAAGAAGCCCATGAAGTTGTGCAGCACGTCCGCGCCGGGTGCGAATTCGCGCAGCACGTCGGCCTGCTCGCGATGAAAGCTCGCGACTTCGTCCGACATGAAGCGGCGAAAGTCGAGCAGGTGAATGGGATTCGCGTCGGTGGGCGTGAGGTTCGGCAGTTCGATGGTGTCGAACGACGGGTACTCCATGCTCCAGAACACGTTGCCCCATGCGCGGTTCAACCCGTCGACGGTTTCGTAGCGGCGCGCAAGCCAGGTCCTGAAACGCGTGAGCGCCGCCGTCGAGTAGCTCGGTATCGTTTCGTGGCAGCCGAGTTCGTTGTCGGTCTGCCATGCGATCACAGAAGGATGCTTGCCATAGCGCCGCGCCATCGCCGTGACGATGCGCACGCACTCCTCGCGATAGCGTTCGCTCGACACGTCGTAATGGCGGCGCGAACCGAAGTTCCAGCGCGTGCCATCCGCGCGCACGGGCAGGATGTCGGGATACGCGTCGACGAGCCATCTGGGCGGCGACGCGGTCGGCGTGCCGAGAACGATCTTGAGGCCGGCGTCGGCCAGCGTCGAGACCGCTTCGTCGAGCCATGCCCAGTCATATTCGTGGGCACGCGGCTCCATGCGGCTCCACGCGAATTCGGCGATACGTACGTGCGAAATGCCGAGTTCGACCATCCGCCTTGCGTCGTCGGCCCACATCGATTGCGGCCACTGTTCCGGGTAATAGCAGACACCTAGCTGCATCAGGATTCTCTCTGGTAAAAGTAATGGGTCAGCCTTTGCTTGCGCCGAACGTCAGGCCAGCGACGAAATGCTTTTGCATCGCAAAGAACATCAGCACGGAAGGCAGCGCGGCCAGCACGGACCCCGCCGCGACGAGATTCCACGCGGTCGTCCACTGGCCCTTGAGTGCGGCGACGCCGACGGTGATCGGCGCGGCCTCGTCGCCCTGCGTGAGACACAGCGCCCAGAAGTAGTCGTTCCAGACGAACGTGAAGACGAGAATGCCGAGCGCGGCGAGCGCAGGGCGGATCAGCGGCAGCACGATGCGCGCATAGACGGTCCATTCGCTCGCGCCTTCCACGCGCGCGGCTTCGATCAGCTCGAACGGCAGCTGCTTGATGAAGTTGCGCAGGAACAGCGTGCAAAACCCGGTCTGAAACGCGACGTGAAAGATCACGAGCGCCCACACGGTGTTGTACAGGCCGACCTTGAGCGCCATGTCGCGCACCGGAATCATCAGGATCTGCACGGGCACGAAGTTGCCCGCGACGAACGCGAACAGCACGGCGGTGTTGCCGCGAAAGCGATACGTCGCCAGCGCGAAGCCCGCCATCGAGGCGAGCAGCATCGCGCCGAGCACCGAAGGCACGGTAATCAGCACGCTGTTCGCGAAGTAGTGCAGCATCGGCGTCTGCGTGAGCGCCGCGCTGTAGTTGTCCCACAGCGCGAAGTGTTTCGGCCAGGTCCAGTAATTGCCTTGCGAAAGCTCTTCGGACGAGCGTATCGACGTCACGAGAACGGCCAGCATCGGCAGCAGCCAGACGAGGAGCGCGAGCGGCAACGAGGCCTTGTATAACGCGCGGTTGAGCGGTTTCCATCGATCGACGGGAAGCGGGTACATGAGGGCGGTCTCCGTGAATCAGCGTTCTTCGCGCAGCATCCGGCGCAGGTGGAACACGATGTAGACGAGCATGATCGCGAACAGCACGACCGCGATCGAAGCCGAATAGCCTTCGCGGTAGTACTTGATCGCCTGGTCGTACATGTAATAGGCGAGCACGGTGGAGCTGTCGAACGGGCCGCCGCCGCTCATCACCGAAATCAGGTCGAAGCTGCGCAACGCGCCGATCACGGTGAGCACGACGGCCATGAACGTCGCGGGTCGCAGTTGCGGCAGGATCACGTGCCACAGGAGCCGCACGCCCTTCGCGCCTTCCATGCGCGCGGCTTCGACGACTTCCGGATTGATGGCGGTCAGCCCCGTGAGATACAGCACCATGCAGTACGGCGTTTGCGGCCACAGCGCGGCGAAGACGATGCCGAACGTGACCGTGTGCGGATCGCCCAGCACGGGAATGCCGTGCCCGACGATGAGCTTGAGCAGACCGAACGTCGGATCGTAGAACCAGCTGAACACGAGCCCGACCACGACGCCCGAGAGCACGAACGGTGCGAAGAACAGCGACTTCACGATCCGCATGCCCCTGATCTGCTGGTTCAGGTACAGCGCGAACACGAGGCCGAGCGGCGGTGCGAGCAGGAAGACGGCAAGCCAGATCAGGTTGTTCTTCAGCGCGACGTAGAAGACGTCGGCATGAAACAGTTCGATGTAGTTCGCGAGGCCGACGAAGACCTTCGGCGTCATGCCATCCCAGTCGTAAAAGCTGAGTCCGATGCTGTCGATGATGGGCCAGATCACGCACAGGCTGAAAAGCGCACAGGCGGGCAGCAGGAAGAAAAACGCCGCACGGTGCTGGCGTTTCAAGGTTGCGGGCGTGCGCCGGCCCCGAGCCGTCGCCAGCGGGCGGGCTGCTGAATCAGACATTCGAGTGGCCTCGTAAAGTCCGCGGGAAACGCGGATGAGCCTTGAGTCCACGCCCCGATGCGTTCACCGCATCGGGGCGCCTGTACAGAGACGTTACTTCTTGTAGATGCGCTTGCGGGTCGCTTCGAGTCGCGCGAGCAGCGAGTCGAGTTGCGACGGATCGCTATAGAACTGCTGCATCGCCTTCATGCCCTCGTCGGCCATTTCCTTCGTCATGTCGCGGTCGTAGAACTGCGCGATGCCGCCGGTCGTGCCCGCCAGCGTCTGGAAGCCGACCTTCGAGATCGGATCGTCCGGTTCCGCTGCCTTGCTGTTCGACGGCAACTGGCCCCAGCCGCGTGCGAGATCCGCGTTGATCTGCGGCGTTTCCATGAAGGCGAGCAGGCGCCGCGCGTCGGCCTTGTTCTTCGCCTTCGCCGGCACGAGCAGCACGTTGACCGGACCGTCTTCGGCGGTCGGCACGTTCGCGTCGACGATCGGGAAACGGAAGAAGCCGGTCTCGGGCTTGACCGACGCCGGAATGCTCGCCGAGAAGAACGTGCCCATCAGCATCATCGACGCCTTGCCGTTCACGAGGAACGGTGCGATCGAATCGAGATCGTAGGAGAGCGCGTTGTCGATGAAGTAGTGGTCGTCGATCAGCGTCTTCCATGCCATGTAGACCTTCTTCACGCGCGCGTCCGTGTACGGCACTTCGCCCGCCATCAGCTTCTGGTGGAACGCGTTGCCGTTGATGCGCAGGTCGAGATAGTCGAACCAGGCGGCGAGCGTCCAGCTGTCGCGCGCGGCGACGGCGATCGGCGCAACGCCGGTCGCCTTCAGCTTCTTGCACGCGTCGAGAAATTCATCCCACGTTTTCGGTTCGCTCTTGATCCCGGCCTTCTCGAAGAGATCCTTGCGATAGAAGAAACCGTACGCGTCGTAACCGAGCGGCGCCGCATACTGCTTGCCCTTGTACGTCGAGGCTTCCTTCACCGAAGCGTATTGCTGGTCCCAGCCGTTCTTGCTCCAGTCGGACGAAAGGTCTTCGAGCAGTCCGCGCTGCGCGTAATACGCCATGCGTTCGCCGTCGTGCCACGACACGACATCAGGCGGATCGGTGGCGAGCCAGCCGCCCATCTGCACCTTGTACGCTTCCTCGGTGACGTACGTCACTTTCAGGTCGACGTCGGGGTTCGCCTTCTTGAACTTGTCGAATGCGTCCTGCCAGGTCGAGCGCTGGTTGCCGCGCGCCGACACGTTGACGTTCAGTTCACCGGCCTGCGCGCTCACGCCCGCCAGCAGCGCGGCGGCCATCGCGACCGCGGCGACGGCGCTGGACAGGCGCGTCGTACGGCGCCCCGCGAGCCTTGTTTGATTGATGCCACTGGTTTTCATCTGCTGTCTCCTTGACTACGTTGTCTACGTTGTATATCGGCACGCACCGCGCGGCCGGTCGATCCTGCCGGCTCTGCGGCCGGCGCTTGCAGTACAGCTTTCAGGCAACCCTCATGCAACCTGGAGTGCGGGCAGGGCGGAACCCGCGACCGTGCGTTCGAGCGCAATGCCGTCGGCGTCGAACAGATGACACGCTTCGGCGGGCATGCGCAGCGCGATGTGCTCGCCAGGCTGCGTCGAGGTATCGCCCGGCGCCTTGAAGACCAGTGCGCCGCCGGCGTAATCGGCGTGGATATAGCTGTGTTCGCCGAGTTGCTCCGTGAGCGTCGCCACGCCACGCAGCGACTGGTCCTCGCCATCGGTGCGAATGTGTTCGGGGCGGATGCCGAGCGTCACCGGCTGATCGCGCACGAGGCGCGTGCCGTCGACACAGACCGCGAGTCTCTCGTCGCCCTGGGTGAGCTTCACGGTGACGCGGCCCGGCTCGATCGAATCGACGCGCGCGTCGATAAAGTTCATGCGCGGCGAGCCGATGAACCCCGCGACGAAACGCGAGCGCGGACGATGATAGAGCTCGAGCGGCGCGCCGACCTGCGCGATGCTGCCAAAGCGCTGTGTATCCGCGCCCGCATGCAGCAGCACGATGCGATCGGCGAGCGTCATCGCCTCGACCTGATCGTGCGTCACGTACACCACGCTCGCCTGCGCAAAGCGCTGGTGCAGGCGGGCGATTTCGATGCGCGTCTGGCCGCGCAGCGCGGCATCGAGATTGGAGAGCGGCTCGTCGAACAGGAACACGCCGGGCTCGCGCACGATCGCGCGGCCAATCGCGACGCGCTGCCGCTGCCCGCCCGAGAGCGCTTTCGGCTGCCGCTCCAGCAGCGCGTCGAGCTGAAGAATGCGTGCCGCCTCGCGCACCTTGCGGTCGATGACATCCTTCGGCGTCTTCGCGAGCCGCAACCCGAACGCCATGTTCTCGAACACGGTCATGTGCGGAAAGAGCGCGTAGCTCTGGAACACCATCGCGACGCCGCGCTCGGCGGCGGGGACGCTGTTCATCAGCTTGTCGCCGATGTGGAGATCGCCTTCGCTCATGTCCTCGAGACCGGCGATGATCCGCAGCAACGTGGATTTGCCACAGCCCGACGGCCCGAGGAAAACGCAGAACTCGTGTTCGCCGATATCCAGATTCAGACGCCGGATCACCGGCGGATTATTGCCGTACGACTTCTCGACCTGCGTGAGACTGATTGCCGACATGCTCGCCTCCCTCGCATTTAAGCGCTTAAATTTCGCTGGAAAA
The DNA here is from genome assembly GCA_937917025.1 of uncultured Paraburkholderia sp. Taxonomy (GTDB): domain Bacteria; phylum Pseudomonadota; class Gammaproteobacteria; order Burkholderiales; family Burkholderiaceae; genus Paraburkholderia. Next base: position 11,834 of record CALFSF010000073.1, on the reverse strand, counting down.
AAATCGGCGAAACGCTTGCACTGCGTGAATTTAAGCGCTTAAATTCGTAGCTGGGATTTGAAATCACGATGTCTGTCTCCGGAGTATTTCCATGAAACTTAACAAAGCCTGCGCCGGCTGTGCAACATCTGGTTGCTGTTCCCTGAATATGGGATGCCCCGGCGGCGCGACCTCGCGGATCGGGTCGCCATGGTGACGTTGACGGAAGTCGCGCGCCGCGCGCGGGTCACGGCGGCCACTGTGTCGAACGTGCTGCGCAATCGCGAGAAGGTGCGCCCGGAAACCGCCGAACGCGTGCTGAGCGCGATTCGCGAACTCGGCTACCGGCCGAATCTGAACGCGCGGGCACTGGCCGAGGGGCGCTCGTCGACGCTCGCGCTGATGCTCGGGAACATCGCCAATCCGTTCTATCCGGAGTTCGTGCTCGCGGCCGAGCGCGCCGCGCGCCGCGCGGGCTATTTCCTGATGGTCTGCAACACCGACGACGACGCCGAAACCGGCCGCGCCTATCTCACGCAGGTCGCCGGCACGCTGGCCGAAGGCGTGATCGTGCTCAATACCGATATCGAGATCAACGAGCTGTGCGCGTCGGCGGCGATTGGCGCGCCGATCGTGCTGAGCCTGTGGGAGCATCCCGAGTCGCCGCCGGGGTTGCCGTGCGTCGCCGTCGATTTCGCGCGCGCCGGCGCGCTGGCCGCGACGCATCTGCTGGAGCTTGGACATCGCGACATCGGCATGCTGGTCGGCGACGGCTGCGGCGGTTTGCAGGACGCGCGCGCGAACGGGTTTCGCGAGGTCATGCGTGCCGCCGGCATCGAACCGGACGCCGCCGCGGTGCTGCAGATCCGCGACACGATCGATGCGGGCTACGAGGCGTGCATCCAGCTGATGTCGAATACGCCCGGCCTCACGGCCATCTTCGCGACGAACGATCTGCTCGCGATCGGCGCGATGCAGGCGCTCGCGTCGCTAGGCCGTCAGGTGCCCGAGGACGTGTCCGTGATCGGCATCACCGACATCCAGCTCGCGCACCAGGTGCGTCCGGCGCTCACGACGGTTGCGATCAACACGAGTTCGATCGCCGGGCTGTCCATCGATCTGCTGATCCAGCTGATGCAAAAAGGGCGCGTCGACGCATCGCCGCCCATGTTGCAAGGACCGCCGCCGAAGCTGGTGGTGCGTCAGTCGACCTGTGCGCCGAAGCGGGCCGGTTGACGCAGGCCGCCTGGCGAAAACGGAGACTGGCAGCGGCCTTGAAACCCTTGTCCAGCAAGGCTTTGCAATTGGCCGGGATTTTCAAACAGTGATTTCGCCTTTCCGGTATTTATCCCGAGGTATGTCTGCTTCTAAACTGGCCTCAATCGCTGCAAACAAACCGCTTTGCAGACCCAGTCAAGACAGATTATTCGGAGGTAGTTACCATGAAGTCGCTCATCAAGGCTGTTGCTGTCGCTGTAGTGCTTGCCGCTCCGGTTGTTTCGTTCGCACAATCGAATGGCCCGGTGACCCGCGCCCAGGTTCGCGCCGAGCTCGTTCAACTGGAAAAGGCCGGCTACAACCCGAACATCGATTCGATCAACTACCCGGAAAACCTCCAGGCGGCTGAAGCCCGCGTCTCCGCGCAAAACAGCGCCGTGCAGAATAGCGGTTACGGTGCGTCGACGAATGGCTCGTCGCAGACGGGTGCCCGCCGTGAAGTCACGGTGAGCTCGTACTCGGCACCGGTCTACGTCGCGCACTAAAACGTACGCGTTGTACTCGTTGTAAATGTCGAAAGCCCGCATTGGCGGGCTTTCGTTGTTTATGGCGCGCGAGTTATGCGTTCGATGCCGGCCGCCGTTCGCCCGTCAGCCGGAAACGCACGAAGCCGACGTGTTCGCGCAGCACGTAGAACGCGTCGGCGTGGGCGAGCGGCATCTTCATCCGGTTGATGCCCTCCTCGATGTGATCGAGCTCCTTGAGCAGCGCGTCGCGCTCCTCGCCCGACGCTTTTGCCAGCGCGCCGCGTTCGATCGCGATCAGCGAACCGTACCAGCGATAGATCCGCGAGCGCACGCGCCAGCGATACAGCGCCGGGATCGTGCGCAACGCGGGCACGAGCAGCACCAGTGCGGGCAGCAGCACCACCAGCAAGCGGTCGGCGAGACTCGCCAGCCAGAACGGCAGGTTGCGATAGAAGAAGCTCTTGCCGGACCGGTAATACCGTATCGCGTCTTCGCTGATCCGGTATTCGTGCGCAATCGGACTTGGAAACTCGCCGGCGCGCTGCAACAGGCCCGCCGTGCCGTGAACCTGTTGCGCCGCCTCGATGAGCAGATCGGAAATGGCCGGATGCAGCGTCGAGCGCGCGACGATTTCGACCGTCGGGCCGATCAGATGGACGGTGTCGGGCGGAATCTTGTGGCCGAGATCGAGCAGGCCCGGCGGCAGGTCGATTTCGTTCAGGTAAGGAAAGCGACGCGTGTAAGCCGCCGCCTCCGAGAAGTCCAGCACCGACACCCCCGGCACCTGCAACAGCCGCAGCATCATCGCGCGCGTGGCCGAATCGCCGTTGAAAATGGCGGCGTCCGCCTGCCCCGTGACGACCTGTCTCGCGGCGTCGGCGCCGTCGGTGGGCAGGAGCGTCGTGGTGCCGCCCGGCTCGATTCCGTTCGCGCTCAGGAGCGCAAGCGAGAGCAGGCGCGTGCCGCTGCCTTCCCGGCCGATCGCGATGCGCTTGCCCGCGAACTGCGAAAGCCGGTCCATGCCGTGGCCCCGATAGAACACCACGACGGGCGCATAGAACACGCTACTGAGCGACATCAGCGACGAGGTATCCACGCCCTGGGCGATGCCGCCCTGCACGAGCGCGAGGTCCACGTGCTGTTTCGGGTCGAGCAGGCGTTGCAGGTTCTGCACCGAACCGGCGGACGTCAGCACCTTCAGCGTGATGCCGTTGCGCGCGAGAATCTCTCGGTACGCCTCGGCGGCGGGCAGCAATGTGCTGTCCTTCGGCCCCGCGCTCATGACGATCACTTTCGGCGGCGCGGGATCGACGAGCCAGATGAAGAGCCCGACCGCCAGCGCGCACAGCAGCGTGGCCGGCCCCCAGACGAGGAGGTGATCGTGCCATTCCGCCGTGGCATGGCCGTAGCGCCGGTGCGCGGAGTCCTGCTCGTGACGCTCGCTCATACGTCGATCCCCGGATGGCTGTTGCGGGCGCGCCCGCCGCATCGCCTGCACCGCGACACGCACGATTGCCCGGAATGCTTTCACGACCGCACGCGCGGACTGGCGGCGAGTGCGACGGCGTCGTGATGATGGTCTAGTATCTGCTGGAAGCTTACCGCGCAAGACAGCAGTCGGGCAGTCCGATCCATCCATCTACCCAGGAGATGATTTCATGAGCACGATCACGACGAAAGACGGCACCGATATTTTTTACAAGGACTGGGGCCAGGGGCGCCCCGTCGTCTTCTCGCACGGCTGGCCGTTGAGCGCCGACGCGTGGGACGCGCAGATGCTGTTTCTCGTCCAGAAGGGTTATCGGGTCATCGCGCACGATCGCCGCGGTCATGGCCGTTCCAGCCAGACGTGGAGCGGCAACGACATGGACACCTATGCCGACGATCTCGCCGCCCTCATCGTGCATCTCGACCTGAAGGACGCGATGTTCGTCGGCCATTCCACGGGCGGCGGCGAAGTCGCGCGCTACATCGGCCGTCACGGGACGATGCGCGTCGCGAAAGTCGTGCTGATCGGCGCGGTGCCGCCGCTGATGGCGAAGACCGCGGCGCATCCCGACGGCGTGCCCATCGACGTGTTCGACGGCATCCGCAAGAGCGTGGCCGACAACCGCTCGCAGTTTTACAAGGATCTGGCGATTCCGTTCCACGGCTACAACCGGCCGGGCGCGAAGGTGTCGCAGGGCGTGATCGACGCATTCTGGGCGCAGGGCATGCAGGGCTCGATCAGCGGCCAGTACGACTGCATCAGGCAGTTCTCCGAAGTCGACTACACCGAGGATCTGAGAAAGATCGACGTGCCCGCGCTCGTGCTGCATGGCGACGACGACCAGATCGTCCCGATCGACGAAGCGGGCCGTCTGTCCGCGAAGATCATCTCCGATGCGACGCTGAAGGTCTACGCCGGCGGCTCGCACGGCATGTGCACCACGATGGCCGACCAGGTCAACGCCGACCTGCTGGCGTTTCTCGAGTCGTGACGCGGCCCGTCTGACGCAGGCTTGTTTTCTGGCCGTTATGCCCACAACCGCCTGTACCGTCGCCGTTTCTGGCGCGACAGGTGCGGGGCGGTTGCGCCGAAAAATGACAGCGGGAGCGATGTGACACGTATTGTGCGTCGCACCATTTATTTGTTTTTCCAGTATAGTGGCCGGATCAATGGTGTCTTCCAGACTGCTAGAGGCGCCCCACGGAGCGCCTGGGCATATGCCTTTCGCGTGGCCATGACGCACAGGCAAGGAGAGATCACATGTTCGATGCCGAAATTGCAGCCACACTTTTAAACCGCTGGGACCGCAAGCCGGCCCTGGCCGGGAACGATACGTACCTCAACCTGTTGCGCGAGGGCAACCTCGACTTTACCCATCAACAGGGCCGCGTCGACGTGAGCAACGCCGCTGACGAAAGCGGACTCGACATCGAGTCGCTGGTTTTCGTCGACGGCTCGCGTGCCGTGCGGATCAAGTCGTCCGATCAGGCGCCGGGCTGGACCCGCTGGGCCGCGTTCGAACCGCCGCTCGTTCTCGTCCCCGACTTCGCCTGAGTACACGCGCCTTCGACCGGGCGCGTGGCGCATCCTGTCGTTCGACGCTTTCGCCTTTACCCTCGCTTTCGCCACGTATCGCATCGCCTCGAAGAATTGCGATGCGTCATCGGTCCGTCACATCCCTCCCGAATAATCACCGCGCTCGACCATTCGAAACATCTTAAAAGGCGATCGGTCCGTCACGCGGGCCCGATACACTGGTTGACCCCGGGGGTTGTACATGACTATCCGTCATCGCATCACGCTGCTCGTTGTTCTGATGTTCGTCGCGCTGTCGGCCATTGGTGGTTACGCCGTCTATCAGACACGGCGCAGCGCGGCCGAAGTCCGTCAGGTGACGGAAGGCGTCGTGCCGGGCACGCTGGCTTCCGCCGATCTCGTCTCGCAGGTCAAGGACGTGCAGCTCGCCACGATGACGCTCGTCTACGCGCCCGACGGCAACGTGGTCGCGCAGGCCCAGGAAGAACTCAAGACGAAGCAGGCCTCGCTGCAACGCGCGCTCGCGTTGCAGGACCGCGCGGCCGCGAGCCATGCGCAAAAAGGGCTGGTCGCGCAGGCGCGCGACAGCGTCGAAAACTACTTCGCGGCGATCAACGAAACGGCGGCGATGAAAGCCGCCGGCAAGAACGAACTCGCGCAGGCGTTTCTGTTCGCCAATGTCGCGCAGTATCGCGACGAACTCGAAGGGATCGTCGAAACCCTGCGCGTCGAGAAAAACCGCGAGAAAGACGACGCCATCACCTCGCTCAACGCGACGCTGTCCACCACGACGACGGCGATTGCGATCGTGACGGGCATCGCGGTGCTGCTGCTCACCTCGATCGGCGCGCTGCTGTACCGGCAGATCACGCGACCGCTGAGCCGCATGCAGGCGATGATGAGCGAGATCGCATCGAGCCAGGATTTCACGCGCCGCGTGCCGGTTGGGCGCATGGACGAGATTGGTCATTCGATCGTCGCGTTCAACGGCATGATCGCGAGAATCCAGCAAAGCTCGGCGCTGCTCAAGCAGAAAACCGCCGATATTCAGGCGATGCTGCAGAACATGCAGCAGGGCATTCTGACGGTCGTCGAAGGCGCGGTGATTCACGCGGAGTATTCCGCGTATCTCGAAGCGATCTTCGAAACGCACGACATCGCGGGTCGCGGCCTGATGGAACTGGTGTTCGCCGACACCGACCTCGGTGCGGACGTGCTCTCGCAGATCGACGCCGCCGCGCATGCGTGCCTTGGCGAAGACTGCATCAACTTCGCGTTCAACCAGCATCTGCTCGTGAACGAAATCACGCGGCGCATGCCTGACGGCCGCGAGAAGACGCTCGATCTCAGCTGGTCCGCGATCACCGACGACAGCGATACGGTCGTGCGTTTGATGCTGTGCGTGCGTGATGTCACGGAGTTGCGCAAGCTCGCGGCGCAGGCGAGCGAGCAGCAGCGCCGGCTGGAGATGATCGGCGAGATTCTCGCGGTGAGCGAGGAAAAATTCCAGCAGTTCATCGAGAGTTCCGCGGGCTTCGTCAGCGAGAACGAGCGGATCATCCGCAAGCATTCGCAGGCCGACAGTGCGGCGATCGCCGAACTGTTCCGCAACATGCACACGATCAAGGGCAACGCGCGCACCTACAACCTTCAGTATCTGACCAACGTCGTGCACGAGACGGAGCAGCGCTATCACGAGCTGCGCCAGGCCGACGCCGATCGCGCGTGGGATCAGGACGACCTGATGCAGGAACTCGCGCGCGTCCGCGAAGCGATCGAAAGCTACGCGACGATCAACGAAGTCAGCCTCGGACGCAAGGGCGCGTCGCGTGGCGGTCACGTCGAGCACTATCTGATGGTCGATCGCGCGCACATCGGCGAGAGCCTGCATCTGCTGGAAACCGCGAACGTCGCGAATCTCGACGAACTGGTTGCCATGCGTGATGCGGTGCATCGGACGTTGCGTCTGGTGGGCACCGGGAGCGTCGGCGAATCGCTCGCGGGTGTGCTCGAATCGCTGCCATCGCTTGCGCGGGAACTGGGCAAGGCGGTGCCGGCGGTGCGCATCGACGACAACGGCTACCGCCTGCGCAGTCAGGCCGCCGGCACGTTGCGCAACGTGTTCATGCACCTGCTGCGCAATTCGATCGACCACGGCATTGAAAGCGGCGACGAGCGCGTCGCGAACGGCAAGCCGGCGGCCGGTACGATCGACATCGAAGTCGGCGTCGATCACGACATGCTTCAGGTCACGCTTAGTGACGACGGACGTGGCCTGGCGCTCTCGCGTATCCGGGACATCGCGATCGGGCGCGGCTGGATTGCCGCTGGCGAAAAGCTGGACGATGACGCCATCGCGCAATTGATTTTCCGGCCGGGCTTTTCGACGGCTCACGCGGTCACGGAAGTGTCGGGGCGTGGCGTCGGCATGGATGCGGTGCGCGATTTCCTCGCGCGCGAACACGGCCACATCGAGTTGCGGTTCACCGACGATCGTCACGGCGCCGACTTCCGGCAGTTTCAGACGGTCGTCTGTCTGCCGGACCGCATGGCGGTCGACAGCCTCGGTACGGACGCGCGTCGCGACGTCGATGCGTCGCGGGCTGGCGCGCTCGTGGGCTGAACCGAAACGCCGGTCGCGCGAATTTCATTCCCATCGCCGATGGATCTCCAGAAGGACAGGTTGTGATTGAACAGTATTGTCTGGCGGCGCTTGCCGGCAGCGCGATGAGCGGCGTGCTCGCGTTCGCTGTGCATCGCGCTGACGCTGCCCGCATCCGCAGGCGGCAACGATCCGAAGCGCAGGCGCACATCGAGGCGCTGGCCGGGACCCGCGCCGCGCAGCGCGCGTTGATCGAGCAGGCCGCGCAGGAAAAGCAGCAGCTCGAAACGCAGATGGCCGCGCTGCGCGAGGCACTCGCGACCGAGGCCGACGCGGCGGAAAACATCCGCGCGTTGATGAACGCCGCGACGGAAGACCGGCATCAATGGGCCGCGCTGGCAGAGCAGATCGCGAGCGAAGCCTCACGTCTGAAGAGCCTTGGTGCGACGTTCGAGCGCTGGCACGAACAGATGATCTCGCTGATGGCGCAGAACCAGGACATGCACGCGAAGAATCAGGAGCTGTCCTCGATCGTGAGGCACGTGGTGATCGTCTCGCTGAACGCGTCGATCGAGGCCGCGCGCGCCGGCACGGCTGGACGCGGCTTCGCGGTCGTGGCGAGCGAAGTGCGCTCGCTCGCGGCGCGCTCGGAAGAGCTGTCGAAGAGCTATCGCGACAGCCTGCATCGCAGCGACCTCACGACCACGGGCACGTTCCAGGACATCCAGGCCGGCGGAAAAATGATTACCGCGTCGCTTGGCAGCGTCGCGGCGCTCGCGAGCCAGTTCCAGTCCCGCTTCGAGCAGGCGCCGACGTGATCAGCCAGCACGCAAAGGAAAGCTTCGAGCGCATTTTCCACGAGGCGGTGCGCGCGCGGTTACCGGTGCAGGCGGGCGACAGCTGCGAAATCGTGCCGGCCGGCGAGGGCACCGCCGCCTCTGAACGCGCGGAAAACGTCGTGGTTCTGACGATCTCGTCGATCGTCTTCAGGATGCTGCTCGTGCTGCATTTCGACGAAGACGCCGTCACGCGCGATTACTTCCTGAGAAACGATCAAGGTGCGACGTTTCGCGAAGTGTTTCTCGAGACCTGCAATCTCTGCAGCGGCGCGATGAACCAGGCGCTGTTGCACCACTTTCCGGACCTCGGCATGTCGACGCCTTACGTGTTGAGCGCGCACTGCGTGCCGTATCTCGAAGAACTGAAGCCCGGCTATCTCGCGACGTTCGCCATCGCGATCAACGGTTCGGTCCGGCTTGGCGCGACGGTCTGCGTCTGCGCGCACGCGCCGCTGGATTTCATCGCGAGCGTGAACGCAGTCGAGGAAACCAGCGGCGAACTCGAACTGTTCTGAATTCTGAAGTTTGAAATTGACGTCACGGGGAAAAGCATGTCGAAAATTCTGGTGGTGGACGACTCGGGCACGGTACGCGACGAGGTCGCCGGCTTTTTGCGCAGGAACGGCCTCGACGTCGATACGGCCGTCGATGGCAAGGACGGCCTCGCACGCCTGAAGGCAAGCCCGGGTATCCGGCTCGTGATCAGCGACGTCAACATGCCGAACATGGACGGCCTGACGATGGTCGAGAAGATCCGCGGGGAACTTGCGAATCATGCCGTGAACGTGATCATGCTGACCACGGAAAGCAGCCCCGCGATGAAGGAGCGCGGCAAGGCAGCGGGCGTGAAGGGCTGGATCGTGAAGCCGTTCAAGGGCGACGCCGTGCTGGAAACGTTCAGGAAGCTGGCGGGCTGAACGCTCCGCGCGTTCCTTCGGAACGGATCGTGGCCGCCGCGCCGGAACGACCGTGAATCCGCTTCTGGACGCGTCATTTCTGCGTTAAGTCATGCCTGATGCATGCAGTGTGAATCTGTTGATCGCAGGCGCGCATCGGCGCGCTAGAATGCGTTGACCCGCGAACGCCGTCGACGCGGTCACCTCCAGACTCGCACAGGATTTTCCATGCTCAAAAAGAAGATCGTACGTCTTTCGCTGCTGTTGCCCATTACGGTGATTCCCATGGCCACGGCCCAGGCCGCGACCGGCGAGAGCGCGTCACACCCTTCCGCGGGAGCAGCCACATTGAAACCGGCGCAGATCGAGTCCATTGCAAAGGAAGCCTATATTTTCGGCACGCCGATGGTCGATATGTACCGCACGATGTACGCGTTCTCCGTCGACAAGACCGGCTCGCAGTACAAGGGGCCGTTCAATTCGATCCTGAATATCGCGCGTGTCTTCACGCCTGATGACACCGCGTTCGTCACGCCCAATTCCGATACGCCGTACTCGTTCGCCGGGCTGGACCTGCGCGCGGAGCCGGTCGTCATCACGATTCCGCCGATGGAGAAGAACCGGTACTTCGTATTCCAGCTGATGGATTTGTACACGTTCAACTTCGACTACATCGGCAGCCGCACGACGGGTAATCAGGGCGGCCATTACCTGATCGCCGGTCCCGGCTGGAAGGGCGCGACGCCGAAGGGCATCAGCAAGGTCATCCATGCGGAAACCGAGATGGTGAACGTGGTGGGCCGCACGCAGCTCTTCAATCCCGCCGATCTCGACAACGTGAAGAAAATCCAGGCCGGCTACAAGGTCGAGCCGCTCTCGGCGTTCGAAGGCCAACCCGCGCCGCAACCGGCGCCGGCCATCGACTGGATCAAGCCGCTGCCGCCGGGCGCGGAACACACGTCACTCGAATTCTTCAACCAGCTCGCGTTCGTGCTGCAGTTCGCGCCGGTGAATCCATCGGAAGTGGCGTTGCGTCACCGCTTCGAGCAGATCGGGATCGTTCCGGGCAAGCCGTTCGACGTGTCAGCGCTTCCGCCTGCCACGCAGGCGGCACTGAAGGCGGGCATGGAAGACGGGCAGAAGACGATCGATGCACGCCGTGCAACGCTTGCCGGCCGGAGCGACACGTTGTTCGGCTCGCGCAAGTTCCTGAAGAACGACTATGTGGCGCGCGCCACGGGCACGCAGGTCGGCATCGGCGCGAATTCGCGCGACGAGGCGCTGTATCCGATTCTGGAAAAGGACGCGACCGGCCAGCCGCTCGATGGCAGCAAGCATTACACGCTGCATTTCGCGAAGGGCCAGCTGCCGCCCGTCAACGCGTTCTGGTCGATGACGATGTACAACCTGCCGGAACAACTCCTTGTCAAGAACCCGATTCACCGCTATCTGATCAATTCGCCGATGCTGCCCGATCTGAAGACCGACCCGGATGGCGGATATACGATCTACATCCAGAACGAATCGCCGGGCAAGGACAAGGAATCGAACTGGCTGCCCGCGCCGCAAGGCAAGTTCATGATCGCGATGCGCTACTACTGGCCGAAACCCGCGCTGCTGAAGAGCGAGTGGGTTTCGCCGAAAATCCAGCCCGCGAAATAAGCGATGCGTTGAAGGTGGCTTCCGTGTCTACGGAAGTTTGAACCGCCCGGTGCTCTTCAAGTATCAGGAGCTACGGGCGGTTTTTGTTTCCGCTTGCTTCGTCAGTCATCTGCTTCCCATCCGTCGCCTTCCCGCGCGTGGGCGGCGCGGACTCCGTAGAATGTAGAGCGGGTCCATTGGGCGGGGGCGCAAGGCCGTCCGGTCGTCGTTCGAATCAGGGAGCCTGAAATGAAAGCTGCGGTCGTTCACGATTTCAACGCATCGCCGCGTTACGGCGACTTCGCCGATCCGGCTGCCGAACCCGGCGAGACGCTCGTGCAGGTCCGCGCGGCGGCGCTCAGCCAGCTCGTGAAGAGCCAGGCGGCCGGGCGCCACTACAGCAGCGGGAAGACGTTGCCGCTCGTGCCGGGTGTCGATGGTGTGGGGCTGCTGCCGGACGGGCGGCGCGTGTACTTCGCGTTTCCGCGCGGGCCGTTTGGCGCGATGGCGCACACGACGGTCGTGAAGGCGGCGTACTGCGTGCCGGTGCCGGACGACGTCGATGACGTCACGGCTGCGGCGATCGGCAATCCAGGCATGTCGTCGTGGGCGGCGCTGACCGAACGCGCGCATTTCCAGCGCGGCGAGAACGTGCTGATCAACGGCGCGACCGGCGTCTCGGGCCGGCTGGCGATCCAGATCGCGCGGCATCTCGGCGCGAACAAGGTGATCGTGACGGGGCGCAACGCGACGAGTATCGAAGGCCTTGCCGCACTGGGCGCCGACGTGCTGATCCCGCTCGATGCGCCGGCCAGCGCGCTCACCGAAACGTTCCGCGACACTATTCGAAGTCACCGCGTGGACGTGATCCTGGATTATCTGTACGGGCCGTCGGCGGAAAGTCTGCTGGGCGCCGTGGGCGGACACAGCGGCGAAGCCGAACCGCGTATACGCTTCGTGCAGATCGGGTCGCTTGCTGGCAACACGATCAATGTTCCGGCTTCGGCGCTACGCAGTTCGGGGCTGGAGATGATGGGCACCGGGCTTGGCAGCGTGTCGAACGAGCGGCTGCTCGGCGCGATTGGCGAACTGCTGAAGGCAGTCGTG
>CALFSF010000072.1 GCA_937917025.1 uncultured Paraburkholderia sp. | reverse complement strand
GCAGTGGTTCTTCCGCAAACGACGACAGGCTTTACCCCTCGATCAACATGCTTTCGGCCGCTTCGCGCAGCCTCGGATCCACCCGCAGGGAAGGGATGGTGGCGGTTTTCATGGGCTAACTCCGTGCGTTGCAACTGCGACGCAGACATCATGCCGCGTCGCACCGCTAATGCAACGCAGCGGCATCCGAAACACGAACCAGCCTTAGAACGTCTGACGATGTTCATTGCGCGCGAGATCGGCGGCGACCATCATCTGGCACAACTGTTCGAGCGTGGTTTCAGGTTTCCAGCCGAGCTTTTCATGGGCCTTGTCCGCGCAACCGATCAGCAGGTCAACCTCGGCAGGCCGGTAGAACTTCGGGTTCACGCGCACGAGCGTCTTGCCGGTCGCGACGTCGATGCCGGTTTCCCGCTCGGCGCTGCCGGACCATTCGAGCTGGTAACCCGCCGCCGCGAACGCCATGCGCACGAAGTTGCGCACGGTTTCGGTCCGGTTCGTGGCCAGCACGAACGTATCCGGCTCGTCGGCCTGCAGCATGCGCCACATGCCTTCAACGTATTCCAGCGCGAAACCCCAGTCGCGTTTCGCATCCATGTTGCCGAGTTCGAGCGCGTCCTGCTTGCCGAGCCGGATCTTCGCCACCGTATCCGTGATCTTGCGCGTGACGAATTCGCGGCCACGTAGCGGCGATTCGTGATTGAACAGAATGCCGCTGCTCGCAAAGAGCCCATACGATTCGCGATAGTTGATCGTCGACCAGTGCGCGAACAGTTTCGCGACGCCATACGGGCTGCGCGGATAGAACGGCGTGTCCTCGCGTTGCGGGACGGCCTGCACCTTGCCGAACATTTCCGACGTCGACGCCTGATAAAAACGCATCTTCGGATTCACGATGCGAATACCTTCGAGCAGGTTCAGCGCGCCGACGCCCGTCACTTCGGCGGTCGTGATGGGCTGGTCGAACGACACCCCCACGAAGCTTTGCGCGGCGAGGTTGTACACCTCGTCGGCCTGCGCGGCGATGAGCAGACGCAGCGTCGAACCGAGATCCGTCAGGTCGTGCTCGACGAGCGACAGGCCCGGATGATCGAGCACGCCGAGTTCCTCCATGCGCCAGAAGTTGACGGAACTCGTGCGCCGGTAGGTGCCGGTGACGTGATAGCCCTTGTTGAGCAGCAGTTTCGTCAGATAGGCGCCGTCCTGTCCGGACACGCCCGTGATGATCGCCTTGCGTGGAGTGCTCATGGATAATCCTTCAGGGTAGTGTGATTCATTGACGGGAAGCATGAGCGGCGTTGCCGCTGTCGAGCATCTGCCGCACCAGCGGGTCGATCACGTTGAAATCCTGTCCGGCCTTGAGCCGGTAAAGCCCGGGCTTCGGATGCGCGCCATCGGACATCATCGATTTCCAGTCGGGCAGCGCGCTGATGTACGCGAACTGGTCGACGAGCATCACGTGCTGCTCGGCGGCGACACGACGCGTCATCGAGACCATCGCCGCGAGTTTCGCGTTCAGGCGTCCGTCGGGCATCGGGTTCGACGTTTCCAGCACGACCGTCTTGCCGAGCGCGCGCGCGGTCGCGACAAGATCGCTTTCCGCCGCGTGAAACTGCTCGGGCGTCTGGCCCTGCATGACTTCGTTGATCCCGTAGTTGATCGTCACGATCTGCGCGCGCGAGGCCGCGAGCCGTGTTTTCCACGGCGTGCCGCGTCCGTGCTCCGTGCCGTCGCGCAACTGCGATGCCGTCGTGCCGCCCACGCCGTAATTGACGACGGAGACGCGCCAGCCGTGCGCGGCCTGCAACGCGTCCTGCAGATACGTGACGGCGTTCTGCACCCGGGCGCTGCAATGGCCGTCGCTGCATGAGATGCCGAGCGTGGTCGAATCGCCGTACGCGTCGATCAGCACGTCCTGCTGCGCGGCGCCCGCAGGCTGCATCCACGCTCCCATCGCGAGCGCCGCGACGCTCAGCACGCGGGCCGTGGCGAAAAGCAGCGCCGCGGCTGGACGCAGGCGGGTTCGATGTCGAAGCTGAAAGCGGCGCATGCTCACGTCCGCGATCCGGCGGAACCGCTCCGGGCGGGCACCGCTCGCGCGCTCGCACGGCGCGCGCCCGATCCGGCGATCAGACGCCGCTCGAACCCGAACCACGTGAGCGTGGCGTAGGCGAGCGTGATGGCGAGCGCAAGCGCCGCGGTGACGTAACGATTCAGTTCGAGCGGCCACAGCATGTAAAGCACGGTCAGATGGATCAGGTAAATTGTGTAGCTGACCGTGCCGACATAGACGAGTACCGGATGCGACAGCACCTGCCTGACGATGCCCTTCGACTGCAACGCGATCACGAGCGCCGATGTGCACAGCACGAGCGAGATGCTATAGAGGCATGCGTTCGAGAGCGGCGTGTTCTCCGCGCGAAAGCGGGGGAAATGCAGATGCAGCGCGGCGAGCACGGCCAGCGCCGCGAACAGCGCGAACACCGCGGGCAGCCGGAACCGTTCGAGCGCGTTGCGATCGCGCCGCACCGCCACCGCGAGCAGCGCGCCCGCCGACAGCAGATCCATCCGGAACGGCGTGAGGTAGTAGATCGGCCAGAACGTGTCGAACCATGGCGTCGCGACCGCGCGCAGCAGCGGCACGAGCACGATCAGCGCGGCGGCGAGAATCGCCAGCGCGCGCTGCGACAGCAGCAGGACAGCGAACGGCCATACGATGTAAAACTGCTCCTCGACCGCGAGCGACCACAGCACGTTCAGGCTGTCGTGGCCGCTTTGTCCGAGCGCGTCGCCGATGTTCGTCGCGAAGAACGCATACCACTGCCAGTGCCGCGCCCAGCCGAGCCCGAACACGAGCGACGACACGAGCATCAGCAGCAGATAAGGCGGCAGGATGCGGCGAACGCGCCGCGCGTAGAAATAGCTGAAATACGACTGCCGGCGCGCCTTGCGTTCCAGCAGGATGCCGGTGATCAGAAAGCCGCTCAGCACGAGAAACAGGGCGACGCCCATCCAAAACGGCGCCCTGAGCGCATGCTGGGCAAACACGGCAAGAACCGCGACGGCACGCAGTCCGTCGAGCTGGGGGATGCGACGGGAATGGGAGGGCGAGGCGGACTGTACGCTTGCTGTCATGAACCATCCGGAAAGGGCGCGTTG
>CALFSF010000071.1 GCA_937917025.1 uncultured Paraburkholderia sp. | reverse complement strand
GTCGAACTGCTCGCAGCGCTACGTCAGCAGAAGATCCACGATACCCAGAGCGACTATCAAGGCTACTACCGGGGCATCGACCAGAGTATCGAAAGCACGAAGCAAGGTCCCGAAACCTGGCAGAAGCTATTGAATGAGGCTCAAGCCAAGCTTGCGCAGCTACAGGCAAATGGTGCGCAGGCCAACGCAAATATCGGCCAGGAAGATCCTGCACAGGCGCTGCGCCGTGCCGTTGTCAACAACGAAATGGGCGCGGTGGCGAGTGCGAAATTCTCTGTCGAGCAGGCGCAAGAACATCTGAACGACGCCACAGGTAACCTCGAAAGGAATCTCGCCAGCTTGCAGCAAGAGCGTGCGCGCTTCGAGCAATCAGAGAAAGATGCGCTCGCGCAGATCGACAAGACGTACAGCGGCGTCACCAGGACGAGCGAGGTGTTCCAGTGGTTCGTGAGAGACGACCAGGTCGTGCCTGCCCACGCCGGCGTCGAGCTTGAGAAGCAGGACGGTAGCGTCACACGCCTCGACAGGGACTGGAGGCTGACGATGCGTGATCTGCTCAGCTACCGCGGCGAGGATCATGTTCGCTACGTGCTCAACGTTCCCGCCAATGTCGTCCCGGGCTAGCAGAACGGTCGGCACACGAGCCGGCGGCGGCGAAATAGACAGGGAGATTGCTTCGAGACGCGGCGCATCGATCAAAGCGGGATGACTTCGGACAGGCTCATCCTGGCGCATATTTTTTGCGCTTACGTCAGGATGGAACTACGGTTACCCGCGGCCGGCGCTGCACAGCGATGTGTTGCCTGTTGTCGTCACCAATCGTGTGTCCGATTACTGGATGCACACAGCGAGCGCTGCCGGCCGCTCCGGCTCCGCGCCCGCCTCCACTACGCGCCTGACTGCCCGCCCGCCACCGGCTGCCCGGCCGCGCGCCGGTGCCAGCCGAGCCACACCGCGAGCAACGCGATGAACACGAACACCGTGGCGAGATCGACGAAAAGATTCGCCACCGGCAGATGCATCGCCAGCAGCACGCCACCGAGCATCGAGCCCACGACCGATCCGAGCTTGCCGATGCCAATGGCCGAGCCGACGCCGGTCGAGCGCAGCGCTGTCGGATAGACCATGCCGGACACGGCGTACAGCGCGAACTGGCTGCCGATCACGCACACGCCGCTCACGAACACCGCTGCGAAGAGCCACGCGGTCGGCATCGGCATCCCGAGCGACGCGGCGACGGGACAGCCGACCACGGCCAGCAGCAGGATCACCACGATTCCGTAACGGTCGACGCAGCGGCTCAACATCAGTGCGCCGACCGTTCCGCCCACCGGAAACATCATCGCCGCCTGCGCCGCGCGCGCCGGCGCGAGCGTACCCATGCCGAACAGGATCGGCAGCCAGTTCTGCAGAAAGTGCAGCGCGAGCGAATTCAGCACGAAGAGCGCCCACAGCAGCGGCGTCACGTACGCGAGACCGTTCTGGAACAGCGCGGCCGGGCGCACGCGCAGCCGCACCTCGTCGTCGACGACGTAGCGCACCGCGCCACCTTCGACGCCGGCGCCGAGCCGCCTTGCGATGCGGGCGATCCTGCGCGGATCGCGTCCGTTCACGATCAGGAAGCGCACCGATTCGGGCAACAGCGCGAACGAGGCGAGCGCCACCACGATGGCCGCGCTCCCACCCAGCGCGAACAGCACGGGCCAGCCGAAACGCGGCAGCAGCCACGAGGCGACCGCGCCGCCACCGCCCGCGCCGATCGAAAAGCCGGAGAACATCAGCGTGATCCACGTCGCGCGGCGCGCTTTCGGCGCATATTCGGACACGAGCGCGACCGTGTTCGGCACGACGCCGCCCATCCCGATGCCAGCAAGAAAACGCAGCACGGTCAGCTGGTCGAGCGACGTCGCATAGCTGCATGCGAGCGTCAGGATGCCGAACCACAGCGAACCGTAGATGATCGTCGGCCGCCGACCAAAACGGTCGCCGCTAAAGCCGAGCAGCAGCGATCCCACGAGCACGCCAAACAGGCCGACGCCAAAGACACGGCCGAAGCCAGCCGCGTTCGTGTGCCACGCATGGATCAGCGCAGGCGCCGCGAAGGCCGCCGCCACCTGGTCGAAGCCGTCGATCAGCACGATCAGGAAACACCAGGCGATCAGGCCGAGTGCGAAGCCGCCGAGCTTCTGGCGCTCGATGAGCGCGGAGACGTCTACGGGCGCCGCGGATAAGGCGGACGATGCGGCAGTCGTCATCGTGCGTGCCCTCCGACGATGCCCGACGAATGCGGGGAATGCGGTGAATGCGGCGGCCGCGCGTATGGGTTCATGTCTGTCTCCGTGGTTTCCGATGTCGCCGGCGGTCTCGATGCCGGTCGCCCGTTTCTTCAGATGGGCTGTGCCGCCCGTGCGTCACTGCGTGTCAGATCTGGAACATCGCCACCTGCCGGTCCAGTTCCCGCGATTGCTGGTCGAGCGCCTGCGCGGCGGCGCTGGCCTCCTCGACGAGCGCCGCGTTCTGCTGCGTGATCGAATCCATCAGGCTGATCGCGGCATCCACCTGCTCGATGCCGGTGCGCTGCTCGTCGGCGGCGGCCGCGATACTGGCCATCATGTCCGCGAAGCGCTGTGCGGCGCCGAGGATGTGATCGATCGCCTGTTCCGCTTCCGCGACCATCATCGTGCCGTCGGACGCCGCGCTCACCGCATCGGCCACCAGCTCGCCGATCTCCTTCGCGGCCGACGAAGCATGCTGCGCGAGCGAGCGCACCTCGGCGGCCACCACGGCGAAGCCGCGCCCATGCATGCCGGCGCGCGCCGCCTCGACCGCGGCGTTCAGCGCGAGAATGTTGGTCTGGAACGCGATGCCCTCGATGATGCCGGTGATGTCCGCGATCTTGCGCGCGCTCGTCTCGATGCGATGCATCGTGCTGCTGACGCGCCCGATCGCGCCGCTGCCGTCGCTCGCCGCCGTGGACGCGTCATTCGCGATCGCATGCGCCTCCTGCGCGCGCGTCGCGTTCTGCCGGACCGTTTCGGTCAGCTCGCTCATGCTCGCGGCCGTCTGTTCGAGCGATGCGGCCTGCTCCTCGGTCCGGGACGACAGGTCGAGCGTGCCGGCCGCGATCTCGCCCGTCGCGGCGCCGATCGACCGGCAGCTGTCGCGCACCGCCGTCACGGTCCGCGCGAGCTGCGCCTGCATGTTGTGCAGACCATCGAGCAGTTGTCCCATCTCGTCGGCGCGATATCGGCCGATCGTGCGCTGCAGGTCGCCGGCGGCGATCGCGTCGAAATGCACGAGCGCCTCGTTCAGCGGCGCCATGATCGCGCGGCGCAACGTCACCCAGCTGAACACCGCGGCGGCAATGCCGAACGCGATCATCGCCGCCGATACTGCAAGGAACAGATGGAAATACCGCTCCGCGTTTTCGTAGCTGCGTTTCGCGTTCGCGTACAGCGTGCTTTTCAGCCGGTCGTTCGCGCTGCTCATGTCGTTGAAGAGCGGGCTTAGAATCGACGTGCCGATCTTTTGCGCGCCGGCGCGGTCGCCGGCTTTCAGCGCGTCGATGAACGCCTGCATGCCGTCGCGCATCGCGTCGCGCCGCTTGCCCGCCGCCTCGATCAGCGGCGCCTCGTCGCTCTCGTGCGGTTCCTCGACGAAGTGGCGCCACGCGTCGTCCGACTGCCTGAAGAACTCGCTCGCGCGGCTGATCTGCTCCTGCGCGCGCGCGCCGTCCGGCTGCGCCATCGCACCGCCACGCACGAGGCGCGTGCGCCCGATCAGCAGTTCCGCGTTGCCGATGTACACCGCCGCGGTCAGCTTGTTCTGGTACGTGTCCTGGTTCGCCCGGTTCGCACGCCACGCGCCGGTGAGCCCCAGCACGCCGATCGCCGTCATCAGCAGCGCCAGCAGCGCCATCGTCAGCGCGATGCGGGCCTGCAACGACATTGTCCTGCGGCGTGGTGAGCCCGGCGCGAGACGCGCTCCGGCTGCGGCGGGCGAGGCAGGGGTGTCCGTCGAAACGACGGCGTCGGCAGTCAAGGTTGGCGTCATGGCAGAACTCAGCTTCGTAATCGGGAAGAAATCGCGTTCAGGAAAACGCGCCGCAACGGCGGCGCGCGATCCTGCCCGCGGCTAAAGCCAGGGCGAACGTTCGAGATGCGCGGCCTCGAACGCGCGGATCGCGTCGGCGAACGCGAGCGTCGCGCCGGTCTCGTCGAGCCCTTCGAGCAGCAGCGTCCTGAGCGCGGGCGCGATGTCGAAGGTCCAGCATTCGCCGTCCAGCGCCGTCACCGTCTGCGCTACCAGATCGACGCGCAGACGGTAGCCGGGCGAAGCCGCCACCGTCCCGATCAACCGGCCGATCAGCGCCGCGTCGAGCCGCACCGGCAGCAGCCCGTTCTTGCAGCAGTTGTTAAAGAAGATGTCCGCGAAACTCTCGGCCACCAGCACCCGGAAACCGTATTGATGCAGCGCCCACGGCGCGTGTTCGCGCGAGCTGCCGCAGCCGAAATTGCGCCGCGCGAGCAGCACGGAGGCGCCCGCGTAGCGCGGCTGGTTCAGCACGAAGCCCGGCTCGGGCGTGCGTTCGGCGGCCGGCTTGCCGTAGTAGCCGGGGTCGCGGTAGCGCCATTCATCGAACAGATAGGGGCCGAAGCCGGTTCGCGCGATGGACTTCATGAACTGCTTTGGCATGATCGCGTCGGTATCGACGTTGTCCCGGTCGAGCGGAACGACCATGCCTTCGTGGCATACGAGCGGTTCCATCAGAAGCCTCCCGCGGCGCGAACGAACTGCCGGACGTCAGTGAAGCGGCCCGCGAGCGCGGCCGCCGCGGCCATCGCCGGGCTGACGAGATGCGAGCGGCCGCCGGCGCCCTGCCGGCCCTCGAAATTGCGGTTCGACGTCGACGCCACGCGCTCGCCCGGTTCGAGCCGGTCGGGATTCATCGCGAGACACATCGAGCAGCCCGGCTCGCGCCATTCGAAGCCGGCGGCGATGAATACCTCGTGCAGCCCCTGCGCCTCTGCGTCCCGCTTGACCTGCTGCGAACCCGGTACCGCGAGCGCAAGCCGCACGTTCGGCGCGAGCCGGCCACCCGCCGCGCGCAGCACGTCGGCGGCCGCGCGCAGGTCTTCGAGACGGCCGTTCGTGCATGAGCCGATGAACACCTTGTCGATCGCGATCGTATCGATGCGCGTGCCCGCAGCGAGTCCCATGTAGTCGAGCGCACGCGTCCACGACGCGCGCCGCCCGGCGTCGTCGATATCCTCCGGATCGGGCACCCGGCCGCCGATGCCGGTCACCATCTCCGGCGACGTGCCCCAGGTCACCTGCGGCGACAGCGCGGATACGTCGAGCGCGTATTCGGCATCGAAGCGCGCATCGTCGTCCGAGCGCAATGCGCGCCACGCGCGCGCCGAACGTTCCCACGCGTCGCCCCGCGGCGCATGCGGGCGCGTGCGGCAATAATCGAGCGTCGTGTCGTCCACCGCGATCAGGCCGGCGCGCGCGCCCGCTTCGATCGACATGTTGCACAGGGTCATCCGCCCTTCCATCGACAGCGCGCGCACCACCGGCCCCGCGAACTCGATCGCGTAACCGGTGCCGCCGGCCGTGCCGAGCGCGCCGATCACCGCAAGCGCGACGTCCTTCGCCGTGCAGCCGGGCGGCAGCACACCGTCCACCGTCACGCGCATCGTCCGGCTGCGCCGCGTAACCAGCGTCTGCGTGCCGAGCACGTGCTCGATCTCCGACGTGCCGATACCGAACGCGAGCGCACCCAGCGCGCCGTGCGTGCTGGTATGCGAATCGCCGCAGACGATCGTCATGCCCGGCAGCGTGCTGCCGAGCTCCGGCCCGACGACGTGGACGATGCCCTGGCGCGCGTCGTCCATCCCGTAGTGAACGATGCCGCTCTGCTCGCAGTTCTCGCGCAGCGCGTCCACCTGGATCCGGGACACCGGATCGGCAATCCCGTGACGCCGGTCCGTCGTCGGCACGTTATGGTCCGCGACCGCGAGATTGGCCCGCGGGCGCCAGACCGGCCGGCCTTCGCGCCGCAACGATTCGAATGCCTGTGGGCTCGTCACCTCGTTGAGCAGATGCTGGTCGATGTAGAGCAGCGTCGTGCCGTCCGCATCGGTGCGAACGACATGCGCGTCGAAGATCCTGTCGTACAGGGTAAGAGGCTGGGTCATCGGAATGGATTCTCACATCGGCCCGCGAGGCGGCCGTCATCGCGGACAAGGCAAAAGCACGGCATCACGCGGATGCCGGCCGTGTCGCCTCGTTGCGCCGTCGCGAATGCCACGCGCGGCGGTCGTTCTTTTCCGTTCCGGTTCGCCATCTGAAGGAGTCCATATGATGTCATGCATTGGCGGGCCCCGATGGCAGACGCGCGGTCCGTGCCGCCATACGACCTCATGGCGGCACGATCCGGCGGCGCGCCCGGTTACGCGTCGCGCACCAGCGAGCGCCGCGCCGGCTCGACGCCCGCCTGGGCGGCGTGCTGCGCGCCGAAGCGTGCGCGATACAGCAGCGCGAGCACCGTCGAGAACACCGCGACCACGACGAACAGCAGCGACGCCGAATAGAAGAGTTGCGTGACCGGCAGGTGCATCGACAGCAGCACGCCGCCGATCACCGGCCCGGACACGGAGCCGATCTTGCCGACCGAAATCGCGCTGCCGACGCCGGCCGAGCGGAACGACGTCGGATAGATCATGCCCGCCACGGCATACAGCCCGTATTGCGCGCCGACGACGCAAAAGCCGGCGGCGAACACCGCCACCATCAGCCATGTCTGCGACGAGCCGTGGCCGAGCAGCGCGACGACCGGGCAGCCGATCGCCGGCAGCGAGATGATCGCGAGCACGCCGTGACGGTCGACGAAGCGGCACAGGATCAGGCCGCCGATCACGCCGCCGACCGAGAACATCATCGTGATCAGCCCGGCACCGCGCGGGTCCACGCCCATTCCCTCGATCAGGATCGGCAGCCAGTTCTGCAGGAAATACAGCGCCATCGAGTTCGCGATGAAGACGATCCACAGCAGCGGGGTGATCGCGGCAAGGCCGTCCGAGAAGATCAACCTCAGCACGAAACGCTGCTTCTCGCGCACCTCGCCGGGCACGAACTGCGCATCGGCGGGGATATCGAGGTCGGGACGCAGCCGCGCCACCAGACGGCGCACCGTCTCCACGCTGCGCTGTCGCACGACGAGCAGCTTCGCGGATTCGGGCAGCGTGAAGATCAGCAGCACCGCGACGAGCAGCGATCCGACGCCGCCCACCGCGAACATGACCGGCCAGCCGAACCGGTGGATCAGCGCCGACGAAACCAGCCCGCCGGAACCCGCGCCGATCGAGAAGCCGGAGAACATCAGCGTGACCCACGTCGCGCGCAGCCGCTTCGGTGCGTACTCGGCGACGAGTGCCACCGCATTCGGCACGACGCCGCCCATGCCGATGCCGGCGAGAAACCGCAGCAGCATCAACTGCTGCAGCGACGTCGCCCACACCGACGCCCAGGTGCGCAGCCCGAAGAAGAGGCTGCCAATGATGATCG
>CALFSF010000070.1 GCA_937917025.1 uncultured Paraburkholderia sp. | reverse complement strand
TCGGCGATGATGAACTTGCGCTTCGCGGTCGCGAAGTAACGGTACGCAACGTCGATCGTGATGCCCTGCTCGCGCTCGGCTTCGAGGCCGTCGGTCAGGAGCGACAGGTCGATTTCGTCGCCCACGGTGCGCTTGTTCTTCGCGCGCGACAGCGCGGAAAGCTGGTCCGACAGCACGGCCTTGCTGTCGTACAGCAGGCGCCCGATCAGCGTGCTCTTGCCGTCGTCGACACTGCCTGCCGTAATGAAACGCAGCACGCCGAGGTCTTCTGGTTGATGAATACTCATGATTGCATTGCCCTCGTGTGCCTTAGAAATAACCCTGCTTCTTGCGTGTTTCCATCGCGGCTTCGGATGCCTGGTCGTCCATCCGCGTTGCGCCGCGCTCCGTGATTTCGGTCACGGCCGTCTCGGCGATGATCTTCTCCAGATCGTCGGCGTCGCTTTCCACCGGGCACGTGCAGCTGATGTCGCCCACGGTGCGAAAACGCACGAGCGCCGTTTCGCTGGTCTCGCCTTCGCGCATCGGCGTAAGCGGCGTCACCGGCACGAGCAACCCGTTACGGCGCACGATTTCGCGGTGATGCGCGTAGTAGATCGACGGCAGTTCGAGCTTTTCGCGCGCGATGTATTGCCATATGTCGAGTTCAGTCCAGTTCGAGATCGGGAACACGCGCAGATGTTCACCCTTATGCAGGCGCGCGTTGAAGAGGCTCCACAGTTCCGGACGTTGCGCCTTCGGATCCCACTGGCCGAATTCGTCACGGAACGAGAAGATGCGCTCTTTCGCACGCGCCTTTTCCTCGTCGCGGCGCGCGCCGCCAATCATCGCGGTGTAGCCGTATTGCTCGATCGTTTCGAGCAGCGTCACCGCCTGCGCCGCGTTGCGCGAATCGAGTTCGCGACGCAGACGCACCGTGCCACGTTTGATCGAATCCTCGACGTGACCCACCACGAGTTGCGCACCGATTTCCTTCGCGCGACGGTCGCGGAAGTCGATCACTTCGTCATAGTTGTGGCCGGTGTCGATGTGTACGAGCGGGAACGGCAGCACCGTCTGGCGGTTGGCGCCAAGACCGAATGCCTTCAATGCCAGATGCAGCACGACGACCGAATCCTTGCCGCCCGAAAACAGCAGCGCGGGGTTGCTGCATTCGGCAACCAGTTCGCGCAGGATGTGAATCGACTCGGCTTCGAGCCAGTCGAGGTGATCCATCCGGTTCGCGGTGTTGGCGAGCGGAGCGTTCAGTGCGGGATCGAGCGTCGTGCTCATGGTGTGTCCTTCCTTGGTTCACGTCACAAGTGGTGACTTGTGGCGCGGTATTCAATCGTTCAATCGTTCTGTGCCGGCTTTCCGGTCGCGCTTCAGATCGCGGAGCTGGGCGCGCTGACCACGGAAACCGGAATCGTCGTGATGTGCAGGCCGCATTCCTTCGTATCGCGCGACTCCCACCACCAGCGCCCTGCCCGGCTGTCTTCACCGGGACGGATCGCGCGGGTGCAGGGTTCGCAGCCGATGCTCGGATAACCGCGCGCGTGCAGCGGGTTGACCGGTACGTCGAACGCCTTGAGGTACGCCCACACATCGGCCTCGGTCCAGTCCGCGAGCGGATTGAACTTGGCGATATCGCGCGCGCCGTCGTGTTCTTCCTCGTGCAGCTCGGCACGCGTCACCGACTGCTCGCG
>CALFSF010000069.1 GCA_937917025.1 uncultured Paraburkholderia sp. | reverse complement strand
CGTGATGTTCTGTGCTGCGTCGTTCATGGCCCAGACTCGCGTGGAGGCACAGCAGCGCCCCGCGCAGCAGTCGGTGCAATGGCAGTTGCAGGTCGTCAGCGACGGTCAGCAGATCGACACATTCGATGGCACGACGACCGTCGGCCAGGCGCGCACGGATACGCATCATCACGTCGTGACACACAACGTCGGCTGCAAGGATGCGCCGGGCGGCAGCATCGATCTGTCCCGCACCCTGACGGTTTCGCCGCTGCAGGCGTCGGCGACCGCAGTCACGCTCGCGATCGACGCGCAGGAAACCATCGAGGAACCCGGCGCGCGCCAGACGGACACGGGCTGCACGCTGCCGCCGCAACCGCGCCGGGTTTCGGCGAGCCATCCGGGGCTGACGGTGCCGGACGGCCAGTGGGTCAGCTGGACTATCGTCGACAAGAATCCGACACTGGTCTACCGGGTAAAGGCCAGCCTTGCGACCACCCCCTGACATTGACGAAAGAAGAAGCGGATAACGCGGCATGCGAAACCCCGAAGAACTGATACGCGAGAACGCGCATCCCAAGGATTTCATCGCGGTGAGCTGGAACCTGCACAAAGGTCGCTCGCCGCTTGGCCTTCAGGCCTGGCAGGCGATGCAACGCTGGGTTCAGTCGACCCACGCGGACGCCTATTTTCTGCAGGAAGCCATGGCGCGGCGGATGCCGTCGCCGGTGCTGTCGGCGAATTTCGGTGCGCCGCTCGGCGAGCCCGTCGACGATATCTGGCATTGCCAGGCCACCGAAATCGCGAGTTCGCTGCAATTGCAGATCGCGCTCGGCACCAATGTGTTCAAGCCGTCGTGGCGGCACGGCAATGCCATTCTGTCGCCCCATCCGCTCGATCTGGGTGGGCGCTGGGACATTTCCGCCCATCGCTTCGAGCGGCGCGGCCTGCTGGTCGCGCGCGCGACGTTCGCCGGCCACTCGGTGACGCTGCTATGCGCGCACCTTGCGCTCACGCGCGCCGCCCGGCTACGCCAGATGAACTGGATCGCGCACTGGATCGCGAAGGAAGCGCCGACCGGCCCGCTCGTGCTCGCCGGCGATTTCAACGACTGGCGCAACGATTCCGTGCCGCTTTTCGCCGAACACGGCCTGCACGAAGTCGCGACGCTGCTCGGTGAGCCGGCGCGCACGTTCCCGGCGTTCTCACCAGCGCTCGCGCTCGACAAGATGTTCGTGCGCGACATGAAGCCGATCGAATGGATCCAGCCGGCGCAGGAAACCGCGTGGCTGTCGGACCATCTGCCGTACATGGCGCGGCTGCAGGTGGGCTAAGGCCCCTGCAATCCCGCTGCCGCAGCCCGGCGGGTTCCGTTTAGTACCTGACGGGCGTCCAGTGCAATACGCCGGTGATCGATTGGCCGGATTCCAGCACGCAGCCGCCGACGTTTTCCCGCGCGTCAGCCGGCAAATTGAAGCAGCCGGTCGTATTCGACACCGGCTCGACGCACAGCAGCGCCTCGCCCACGGGCGCGAACACCACCATCTGCCCGAACGTCCCGTCGGCGGTGAGCGTCAGCTTGCGATGCTCGTCCGTCCACGCGATCACCGCCTCGCGTTTCCAGCCCGTGAAGTTGTTGTCGAGGTCGAACGCGTCCGCGGACATCCCGTCGCGCAGCGCATCGACGGCGGGATGC
Organism: uncultured Paraburkholderia sp.; assembly: GCA_937917025.1. GTDB lineage: Bacteria > Pseudomonadota > Gammaproteobacteria > Burkholderiales > Burkholderiaceae > Paraburkholderia. The sequence goes on along the minus strand of CALFSF010000069.1, from coordinate 3,873 downwards.
GCGCCCAGAGGGGTAGGCACCACGTCCGGGCCGGCGTGCCACATCGCATCGACGGATGCCGTCACCACGGTATTCGCCGTGCTCGGGTGACAGGGGTACGCGGTGAGCGGGAGTGGCACGGGCAGCGCGGCGGCAAGCTGACCTGCGGCGAACACATGGGTCCGGCAGCGAATCGCAGTAAAATCGCGCTTTCCGTTCCCGCGCCGCGCGTTGCTGCTTTCGCGCGCCGGAACGCCCGGCATCCCGGCTTTTCCTGCGAACCGACATGCACGTCCACTACCTTCCGATCCTGCTGCAGATCGCCGTCGTCTACCTGATCGCGGCGATCACCCCCGGTCCGAACTTCTTCATGATCACGCAGCTTTCGCTGGCGGGCCGTCGGAGGCTGGGCGCGGCTTCGGCGCTCGGCGTCGGCACGGCCTCGACGAGCTGGGCCGCGCTCGCGATGCTCGGGCTCGCCACCGTGCTGCAAAAAATCGACTGGCTGTACAACGGCATCCGGATCGCGGGTGCGCTGTATCTGATTTATTTCGGCCTCAAAATGCTGCGCGCGGCCACAAGGCGCGACGAAGCGCCCGTGGTCGTCGATACGGCGCCGCCCGCCGCCGATGCCGCCGCGCACTTTCGCGCGTGGCGCACGGGGCTCGTCACCTGCCTCACGAACCCGAAATCGTGCGCGTTCTGGACCAGCGTCTTCGCGACGATGTTTCCGCAGCACGCGCCGCTGTGGTTCTACGGCGTGGTGCTGGCGATGATCGCGACGCTTTCGGCAGGCTGGTACGGCAGCGTCGCGCTGATGTTCGCGACGGAGCGCACGCAGCGCGGCTACCGCCGGCTGCGCCGGCCGATCGACGGCTTTTGCGGCGCGGCGCTGGTTGGCCTCGGCGCGAAGCTGGCCGCGGAAAGCTGATTCCAGGATAGCGCCGGTTTCGACGTTCTGGCAACGCGCCCGGGCGTCCGGAATAGCGCGCGTTCGCGACGGGAAGCACCGGCAAAACGGCGCGTTTTTCGAGCCGCGTTGACCTGCCGCCAGCAGGGTTTATGCTGCGACGCATCGCCGGATTCGGTATCATCGGCGGCGTCGTTGTCCGCATGCGTGCGCATCCGCGTGGGCTCCGGACGCCGGATGGCGGCCACCTGCGCGTGGTTTGCCCATCTCCCGCACTACCCTGGCTTCACCTTCGTCGCATTGCCGTTCTGTTTGGCCGCCGCCACCGTATTGTCGTTTCAGGTGCCGGCCATGCGTTCGATGTCCGCCTGATCCCGCGCAACTGCCGTTCCGCCACCCTCAAGGTGCAGGCGCGGTAAAATAGCGGATTGCGCATCGTTCCCCACAGCGGGTTCGCGCTGCATCGCCCTTGCCGTGCCGGCCGGCATGTTCGTCTGGCAGTCCTGTTTTCGCACTATTCCAGAAGCCATGAGCAACCTGAATCCACAAACCGTCCTGAGCGTCCACCACTGGACCGATACGCTTTTCAGCTTCACCTGCACGCGCGATGCGTCGTTTCGCTTCGAAAACGGCCAGTTCACGATGGTGGGCCTCGAAGTCGACGGCAAGCCGCTGATCCGTGCCTACAGCATGGCGAGCGCGAACTACGAAGAGAACCTCGAATTCCTGAGCATCAAGGTGCAGGACGGCCCGCTGACGTCGCGTCTTCAGCATCTGAAGGTGGGCGACCAGGTCCTGATCGGCAAGAAGCCGACGGGCACGCTGATGGCCGACAACCTGCTGCCGGGCAAGACGCTGTGGCTGCTGTCCACGGGCACGGGTCTCGCGCCGTTCATGTCGATCATCAAGGACCCGGACGTGTACGACCGTTACGAGAAGGTCGTGCTGACGCACACCTGCCGTTTCGTCGACGAACTCGCGTACAAGGAATACATCACCGACCACCTGCCGGCGCACGAGCATCTGGGTGAGCTGATCCAGGAGAAGCTGGTGTATTACCCGACGGTCACGCGCGAAGCGTTCCACAACCGTGGCCGCATCACCGAACTGATCGAAACGAAGAAGCTGTTCGAAGACGTCGACCTGCCGCACTTCTCGCTCGAAAACGACCGCGTGATGCTCTGCGGCAGCCCGCATATGCTGCGCGACACGCGCGAGCTGCTTGACAGCATGGGCTTCCAGGAAGGCAGCAACAACAAGCCGGGCCACTACGTGATCGAAAAGGCGTTCGTGGGCTAAACCCTCCGAACCGCACCGCCGCGGCCGGCTGGCCGCATCGCGTTGCCTCGCTGCAAACAGAAACCGGAGCCATGTGCTCCGGTTTTGCTTTCCACGCACTCCACAACTGGCCGCCGCGCATCGGGCGGCAATTGAATGTCATTCGAAGAAGAAGGGCGGCGCCGAATCACGACGCTGCTGCTTGCCGCGTTTGAAGCGCGGTTTTCACCGTTCGCTGTATACGCGTTTTCCCTTGTTTCCGGTTACATATTCACACGTAATACTTACCTCGCGTGTCAGTATTATTCCTACAAACAAGCCGCCGCCAGAAAAGGATCATAGCGTGGCGAGAAGTGACCTCGCCTTGGTGGGCCTGCATTGCTCCCTATTTTGAGATACTATTGCGGCGCAGCACCGCTTGCCAGCGACCACAGCAAAAGGACCGGGGCCGATGTTACTAAATGTAAATTTCGTTACATCAAGACGGGGTAATTTTCCGTCGTGGGGGTGTACCGGGATGCGCATTTATCGGACATCCGGCTGCCGTTTGTCTGCGGTGGCCGTATGGCGCAGGCAAGTACCGTTGAAGCGGCTTCCTGAATGAGGAGGGTCATGGACACGTCGACAGGGATTCCGATGAGCGCCGACACGCGAGGCTCCACTGCGCGGGAAACCTGCAGCGCGGCCATTTTCGACCTGTCTTCCTCTGCCGACGCGCTTGCAGCCGCGGCTCACGTCGCGTCCACTTCGCGCCATCTTCCGTCGGACGCCGTTCCGGCATCCACGGCCGACCAGCTCGCGCAGCTGCATTCGCGCGTGCGGGAACTGGCGGCCGAATTGATCGGGGCGCAGGAACGGGCGCGCGGCCAGCTCGCGCGCGAACTGCATGACGGGGTCGGCGCCGAGCTCACCGCCACGCGCTTCGCGCTCGCGAACGTCGACACGTGGCTGCCCGCCGATGCGCCGCCGCAATGCGTGGCCGCGCTCGCAGCCGTCAGGCGCTCGCTCGATGCCGTGTGCGAAGCCACGCGCCGCACCGTCGCCGACCTGCACGGTCCGCAGATGGAAGCGGGTATCGTCGGCACGCTGTCGCAGTGGGTGAGCGAGTTCGCCGCCCGCACCGGCCTGCGCACCAGTTTCGTCTGCGCGGCCGACGTGCGGCTCACGCAGCTCCCAGCCCCTGCTTCGCTCGCCGTGTTTCGCGCGGCGCAGGAAGCGCTCAACAACGTCGCGAAACACGCGCGGGCGTCCGGCGCGGACGTCCGGCTCGCAAGCTCGCGGCGTCATCTGACGCTCACCATCACCGATGACGGCATCGGTATGTCCCGCCGTGCCGCCATGCCGCGCGGCGACGACGCGGGCGGCTTCGGCCTCGCCGGCATGCGCGCACGGTGCGCGGCGTTCGACGGCACGCTGCGGATCGTCGCCGGCAGCGGGTCGCGCGAGCGCGGCGACGCGAGGCACGCACGCGGCATGAACGGCACGGGCAGCACAGGCACGACGCAAGCGGCAAACGGCACGCAAGCCAAAGACAACATGCGCGGCACGACTGTATGCGCGCGTTTCGCATGGGACGCCTTGCTCGCCGGATCGCACGCCGACAGCGCGCCACGTGGCGTGCGGCAGAACCGCCGATGAAGAGCCTGCGCATGCTGCTCGTCGAAGACCATGCCGTGGTTCGCCAGGGTGTGCGCCAGCTGCTGCTC
>CALFSF010000068.1 GCA_937917025.1 uncultured Paraburkholderia sp. | reverse complement strand
GATATTCTGCCGGCAGAGCCTGTTCTCGCGGAGCAGATGCAGGTCAGTCGCATCGTCATTCGCGAAACGATGAAATCGCTGTCCGCCAAGGGCATGCTCGAAGTGCGCCGCCGGTATGGCACGGTCGTGCTGCCGCGCGCTCAATGGCAACTGTTCGATCCGGACGTGATCACGTGGCGCGCGCGGGCAGAAGCGGTCGACGACGGCCTCATCCAGGACCTGATGGAACTGCGGATGATCATCGAGCCGAACGCGGCAAAGCTCGCCGCGAAGCGCGCGACGGAGGAAGACCGGCGCGCGGTGCGTCGTGCCTTCAAGGCGATGGAGCGAGCGGTCGCCGGTCACGGTGAATACGTTCCCGCCGACCTCGCGTTTCACGGTGCGATCCTCACCGCGTGTCACAACCAGTTCGTCCAGCAGATGCAGAACGCGCTGTCGGCGATCCTGCGCACGAGCTTCGAGCTCAGCTCCGAGATCGCCGGTGGTCCTGCCCGTTCGCTGCCGATGCACGAAGCGCTGTGCGTCGCGATCGAGAAAGGCAACCCCGAAGCGGCGGAAGCTGCTGTCCTCACGCTCATCAGGCGCGCGGAGAACGATTTCGAGGACCGTGCCGCGCTAAATCGCACGGCGAACGCCCAGCCCGTTTAGCGACGCGCCCAACGACCTGTCCGACGGCTTCGCCGGCGGACCCCATACCAACGAGTTATCGCGATTGAATCAACGTCGCGAGGGGCGCACTCGCGCCTCGTTCCTGAACATGAAGAGGACAAGCGCATGACACAGTTATTCGATCTGGGCGGCCGCACGGCGCTCGTCACCGGTTCGGCCCGGGGCATCGGCTTCGCGCTCGCTGAAGGGCTGGCGGCAGCGGGCGCGAGCGTGATCCTGAACGGCACGCGTGCGGACACGGTCGCCGAAGCGGTCAGCCAGCTTGCAGGCAAAGGATTCAACGCACGAGGCCGCGCCTTCGACGTGACCGACGAACACGCCGTCGCCGATGCGTTCGCGCAGTGGGACAAGGACGGCGTGCAGGTCGACATCGTCGTCAACAACGCGGGCATCCAGTTTCGCAAGCCGCTCGTCGAACTCGAACTGAGCGACTGGCAGCGCGTGATCGACACCAACCTGACGAGTGCGTTCATCGTCGCGAAGCAGGCGGCGCGCCGCATGATCGCGCGCGGCACGGGCGGCAAGATCATCAACATCGGCTCGCTCACGAGCGAAGCCGGCCGCGCGACCGTCGGCGCGTACACGGCGGCGAAGGGCGGCATCAAGATGCTGACCCGCGCGATGAGCGCCGAATGGGCGGCGTCGAACATTCAGGCTAACGCGATCGGGCCGGGCTACATCCTCACCGACATGAACAAGCCGCTGATCGAGAACGCCGCCTTCGACGCGTGGGTCAAGAGCAGCAATCCATCGCAACGCTGGGGCAAGCCGGAAGAACTCGTCGGCACGGCGGTGTATCTGGCGTCGCCGGCATCGAGCTATGTGAACGGCCAGATCATCTACGTCGATGGTGGCTGGCTGGCCGTACTTTGAATGCAGGCTCGCGCGGGAACATCAAAACAAAAGCCACTCGCGCGAGGCAAACCGTCTGTGTGACGTATCGATCTGGAGACATCATGGAAAGCGTCAAACCCGTGGCAACCCAAAGATGGTGGTATCTGATGCCCATCATCTTCATCACTTACAGCCTCGCCTATCTCGACCGCGCGAACTACGGCTTCGCCGCGGCGGCCGGAATCAACAGGGATCTCGGCGTTTCGCAGGGCACGTCGTCGCTGATCGGCTCGCTGTTCTTTCTCGGCTACTGCCTGTTCCAGGTGCCCGGCGCGATCTACGCGCAGCGTAACAGCGTGAAGAAGCTGATCTTCTTCAGCCTCGTGCTGTGGGGACTGTGCGCCGCGGCGACCGGGATGGTCAGCAACATTCCGATGCTGATGGTGTTGCGCTTCGTGCTCGGCGTGGTGGAAGCGGCGGTCATGCCGTCGATGCTGATGTACATCAGCCGATGGTTCACGCGCAGCGAACGCTCGCGCGCCAACACGTTTCTCATTCTCGGCAATCCGGTCACGGTGCTGTGGATGTCGGTGGTGTCGGGCTATCTGGTCCACAGCTTCGGCTGGCGCGAGATGTTTATCCTCGAAGGCCTGCCAGCGCTCATCTGGGCGGTCGTCTGGTGGTTCACGGTGCAGGATCGCCCGGCCGACGTCACGTGGATGACCGATGCGGAAAAGACCGAATTTGCCGCCCGTCTGAAGTCCGAGCAGGCGGACATCGCACCGGTGCGCGACTACAAGGCCGCATTCCGTTCGCCGATCGTGCTGAAGTGCTGCGCGATTCATGCGCTGTGGAGCATCGGCGTGTACGGCTTCATCATGTGGCTGCCGTCGATTCTCAAGGCCGCGTCCACTATCGACATCGTGTCGGTCGGCTGGCTTGCCGCGGTTCCGTATCTCGCGGCAATCATCCTGATGCTGCTCGCGTCCTGGCTGTCGGACAGGACGCGCAACCGCAAGCTGTTCGTCTGGCCGCTGCTGCTCATAGGGACCATCGCGTTCGTGGCTTCGTACCTGATCGGCGGATCGCACTTCTGGATTTCGTTTGCGCTGCTGGTCGTTGCAGGTGCAACGATGTATGCACCGTATGGCCCGTTTTTCGCGCTGATACCCGAACTGATCCCGGGCAACGTGCTGGGCGGCGCGATCGGTCTCGTCAACGCATGCGGCGCACTGGGCGCGTTCGCGGGCTCCTATGTCGTCGGATACCTGAACGGCGCAACCGGCAGCCCCGCGGCGTCGTATATCTTCATGGCGGCCGGGCTTCTGCTTTCCGTGATCCTGATGATCACCGTGCCGGCGCATTCCGGCCAGCGCGCGAAGGATGAGGATTCGCTGTCGCTGCGCCGCACGTAAGGAACCACGCGATGCGTTTTCGTTTTATCGATTCGATTCTGGCAGGCTGAAAATGGCAACCCTGATTACTGACGTAAAGGTCATCCTGACCGCGCCGGAAGGCATCAACCTGACTGTCGTCAAACTCGAAACCAGCCAGGACGGACTGTACGGGCTCGGCTGCGCGACGTTTGCCTACCGGCATGTCGCGGTCAAGTGCCTGATCGAGGAATATTTGCGGCCGCTCCTGATCGGCAGGGATGCCGAAGCGATCGAGGAACTCTGGCAGTTGATGCACCAGAACGCGTACTGGCGTAATGGTCCGATCGAGAACAATGCGATCTCCGGCATCGATATGGCGTTGTGGGACATCAAGGGCAAGATGGCCAACATGCCGTTGTACCAGCTGTTCGGCGGCAAGTGCCGTGAAGGCGTGCCGATATATCGCCACGCCGATGGCAAGGATCTGCAGGAGTTGTGCGACAACATCCAGAAGTACCAGGAACAGGGCATTACTCATATTCGCTGTCAGAGCGGCGGCTATGGGGGCGCCCGTTATGGCAAGGCGCCCTCCTCTGCGCCTGAAGGCGCGGTGGACGGCGTCTATCTGGACAGCAAAAAATACATGCGCGAGACGCTCAAGCTGTTCGACGGCATTCGCAGCAGGATCGGATTCGATGTTGCCTTGTGTCACGACGTGCATGAACGTCTAAAGCCGATCGAGGCCATCCGGTTTGCGTGCGAGCTGGAGCCCTATGACCTGTTCTTTCTCGAAGATGCCATCCCGCTGGAAGAAGGCGAATGGATGCGCCAGTTGCGGGCAAAAACGACCACCCCGCTGGCTCAGGGTGAACTGTTCAACAATCCTGCCGAATGGAAATTCCTGATTACCGAGCGGCTGATCGATTACATCCGGATTCATCTCAGCCAGATTGGTGGCATTACCGCCGGCAGGAAGCTGCAGATCTTTGCGGAACAATTCGGCGTGAGGACGGCATGGCACGGCCCGGGCGATATGTCGCCGCTGGCTCACGCGGCCAATATTCATCTCGATCTGCCCGCGCGGAATTTTGGGGTGCAGGAGTGGTCCGGCACCGAGCCGCCTAATTTCGTCATCCAGGACCTGAAGGGACCGAAAGAGGCTCTCCTCGATGTATTTCCGGGCTTGCCCGAATTCAGGAACGGTTACGTCTATGCCAATGACAAACCGGGCCTCGGCGTGGACATCAACGAAGTCGAGGCGGCGAAATACCCCTGCGAAAATACGACGACGACGTGGACGCAAACGCGTTTGAAGGATGGGACGCTGCAGACTCCGTAAGATCGGAGCTGCGTTCCTTTGGGGCGAGCCGCGCTGCCGTTTCCGCGTCTGGCTGCGATGTTCGCACTGCGACTTGTCGTGCCTGAATGGCCGAGACGATGACTGCGCTGAACGCTTGAATGGCGGCGTGGGAGCATGGGGTAACGACATACTCCGCTCCCCACGATTGCATCCGCAGCTTTTGAATTGATGGACACATCCTCCGTTATTTATGCTGGCTCAGCTATGCGTGGGAAATTTAGCGCTTACTGTAGATCAAGGGAGATCGTGTCCACGATCGGTGTGCTTCCGCGCGCTCTGCCTCTCAGCCCGATTCGAGCGCCACAGGTGGAAATACCAAGCCACAAACAAACTGAATAGCAGCCGAAGCGTACCAGGCAGGCGATCGACCCCACCGTGATGGGAACACGCGCCCGAGCGGCCGATCGACCCTGAGGCCCAGCCATCCGAACACGCGACTACACCCACAAGAAAAGAAGTCGCGATCATCGTCGCCACGAACACGGTGATCGTGGGGATCAACGATACTTTCGGAGTCGGCCGGCGCGGTTGCGTAGCCGATCGGCGCGTAACTGCCGCGTCACGCACTGATGGCTCGCCCACCCGCCCCCGCGACTGGAGACCCAATCCGGGTGCAGTGGGCTTCTCGGCGGTGCCGCGCTCTGCCTTCTCCCCAAACTCTCGAACCGAAGACCACTGGAAGTCACAGCTCCGACATTGCATGTCGCTGTCCGAGTCCACCACACAGCCAGCAAGAATCGCTTCACCGCGTTCCTGCCGCTCAAAGTCCTCTCCCTGCGGGAATCCAAAGATGAGTGGAATCCCTTCGCGCTTCGCGCACGCTGGGCAAACCTGTCGAGTAATGGTCTGCATTCTGTTCTTTGTCCGTTTCCCTTTGTTTCCGCGCGGCCCAAGCCCGCCTTTCCGTTGGCTATATCTGACCAGCAAGTTTCAAAGCATCGATCGCTGCGGTGCAATCGGGATCGTCAGAGTCTGCCATGCATTGCAGACAACCGCCGCCGCAACTGACGCTGACTGGATCGTCCGGATTTTGAAGCAAACGCCCGCAGATAGCGCAGTGCGCAGATTCATGAGTCGCGCCTATTTGCTCCATCGCTTTTTCCGTTGTCAGTCACTCAACCAGTTTTCGAGCTTGACACTCGGATAGCTGGCGAAGTCTTTTGTGTTGTTCGTGACAAGCACAACGTCGAGCGCAACAGCATGTGCGGCGATCAACTTGTCTAAGTGGTCCTTCTTGCGCTCGCGCGTAGCCTCACGAATCGGGCCATAGGCTACAGCCGCCGCAGCATCAAACGGAGCAACCGGAATGT
>CALFSF010000067.1 GCA_937917025.1 uncultured Paraburkholderia sp. | reverse complement strand
CAGCGCGCTGTACGAAAACGATCCGAACCTGCGCATCCGCGTGTCGTACGACAAGGCCGCGCGCACCATCAGCATCGACGACAACGGCATCGGCATGAGCCGCGACGAAGCCGTCGCGAACCTCGGCACGATCGCGCGTTCCGGCACGAAGGAATTCTTTGGCAAGCTCTCGGGCGACCAGCAGAAGGACGCGGCGCTGATCGGCCAGTTCGGCGTGGGTTTCTACTCGGGCTTCATCGTCGCTGACCGCATCACGGTCGAGACGCGCCGCGCCGGTCTGCCGGCCAGCGAAGGCGTGCGCTGGGAAAGCGCGGGCGAGGGCGATTTCTCGGTGGACTCGATCGAGCGCGCGGCACGCGGCACGACGATCACGCTGCATCTGCGCGCCGACGAGGACGAACTGCTCTCCACCTACAAGCTGAAGTCGATCATCCAGAAGTATTCGGATCATGTCGCGCTGCCGATCCTGATGCAAAAGGAAGAATGGGACGCTGAAAAGAGCGAGATGGTCGCGAAGGACGAAGACGAGACCGTCAACCAGGCAAGCGCGCTGTGGACCCGTTCGAAGAGCGACATCACCGACGAACAGTACACGCAGTTCTACCAGCATCTGTCGCACGACCATCAGGATCCGCTGACGTGGACGCACAACCGCGTCGAAGGCCGCAGCGAATATACGCAGCTGCTGTACGTGCCGGAGCACGCGCCGTTCGACATGTGGAACCGCGATCATCGCGGCGGGTTGAAGCTGTACGTGAAGCGCGTCTTCATCATGGACGACGCCGAACAGCTGCTGCCGTCGTATCTGCGCTTCGTGAAGGGCGTGGTCGATTCGGCCGATCTGCCGCTGAACGTGTCGCGCGAAATCCTGCAGGAAAGCCGCGACGTGAAGGCGATCCGCGAAGGCGTGACGAAGCGTGCGCTGTCGATGCTCGAGGAACTGGCGAATTCGGAAGACGAAGCAGTCAAGGCAAAGTACACGACGTTCTGGACGGAATTCGGCCAGGTGCTGAAGGAAGGCATCGGCGAGGACTTCGCGAACAAGGAACGCATCGCGAAGCTGATCCGCTTCGCGTCGACGCAAACGGATTCGCCGGAGCAGACGGTTTCGCTGGCTGATTACGTTTCGCGCATGAAGCCGGAGCAGTCGAAGATTTACTACGTCACCGCCGACACGTTCCAGGCCGCGACGCACAGCCCGCATCTCGAAGTGTTCCGCAAGAAGGGCGTCGAAGTGCTGCTGCTGACGGATCGCGTCGACGAATGGATGCTGTCGTTCCTGAACGAATTCGACGGCAAGCCGCTTGCAAGCGTCGCGCGTGGCGACCTCGATCTCGGCGCGCTGAACGACGAGGAAAAAGAGGCGCAGGAAAAGGTCGGCGAAGAACTGAAGCCACTCGTCGAGCGCATGAAGGAAGCGCTGAAGGACAAGGCGAAGGACGTGCGCCTGACGTTCCGTCTGACGGATTCGCCGTCGTGCCTCGTGGCCGACGAAGGCGACATGAGCGGCTACCTGCAGCGCATGTTGAAGGCGGCGGGGCAGCAGGCGCCGGCATCGCATCCGATTCTGGAAGTGAACCCGGAGCACGCGCTCGTGAAGAACCTGCACACCGACAGCGCGAACTTCGACGACTGGTGCCATCTGCTGTTCGATCAGGCGCTGCTCGCGGAAGGCGGCGCGCTGGAGGATCCGGCGAGCTTCGTGAAGCGGACCAACGCGCTGCTGCTGGCCCGCAACGCGTGAAAGCAGGGGCTGCGTGCCCCGGCTTTAGCGTGATGTTGTCATGGTGAAAAAAACGCTGCCGTTTTTCGGGCAGCGTTTTTTTTGACCTGCCCGGCGGCGGTTCGATTGTTCAGGTCAGCCGGCGAACCTGTGCGAGGACGGACCCTGCCAGTTCCTTCGCGGCTTCACTCGCGTGCCTGTCGTCGAGCACGTGTGCCGCGAGCCGTCCCATCGCGACGCTCGACTGCTTCGCCGTGTGATGCTGCGCGAGCGCCGAACCGGCCAGTTCTTTCTCCTGATGCGACGCGCTGTGGGTTGCCAGCACGACGGCGGCAAGATGGGCAATGCGGTCGGACGTATGCTTTGTGTTGATGGTCAATCTCTTCTCCCTGTTTGCGGACCTGTTCCGGTTCAAATGACACGGCCCGCACGACGCAGGCCGCGAAAAACAGTATGCATAGCGATGCATGCCGTTGAGCATCGGCGCTTTCAGAATCGTTTGTGAGATGGCGTGAATGCGCGCCGTCGTAATCTGCCGTCTGCCCGCGCTGTCGGGCGTCCGCGGGCAGACGCGATCGGATCCGATCGTGTTCTGCGACACGTCAATCTGTTGCGCCGAGCAGTCTTCCCATGTCACAGCCAGTGTTTGCGTCAGTCTCCGAATCTGTCTTCATCGTATGGTCGGCCTTGCGGCAGCAGGGTTTCGACGCAGCGCTTCAACGCGCGTCCGCGCTTGCGGTGGATGGCGTGCCAGCGGTTGGTCACGCCGAACTGTGCGCAAGCGCCGGCGATTTCGAAAGCGCCTGGCATCTCGCCGCGATGAGCGCGCCGGAGAGGAACCCGGGGGCCCGTTTCGCGCGGCTCGCGCTCTTCGCCGATGCGCTCGGCGATACAAACGCGGCGACGCGTTACAGCGAGCAGGCCGTCCTCGCGCAGGCCGGCGAAGCGAGCATCGAATGGATCGTGTGGTTGATCAATCGCTGCGCGGCGCATTCGGCTGCCGCGCATGTGCTGCGCGCGTACGGACGTCGTTTCCCGGACGACGCGCGCGCGCCGTGGTGGCTCGCGCAGACACTTGCGGCCACTGCTCTGGACCCGGCGTCTTCGGCGGAGCGCCATGCGGCGCTCGCGCGCGCCTGGTCGCTCGATCCCGCGGTTCATCCCGACTTGCCGTTGCAGTTCGCCATCGCCTGCCGCGAGATGCGCGCATGGGACGTCATGGAACGCGTGGCCCGCGATGCGCTCGCGAGGCATCCCGCCGATGCCGAAATGGCCTGGCAGCTCAGTCACGCGCAATGGCAGCGCAACGACGCGGCCGCGGCCGAAGCCACCATGCGCGCCGTCGACCGCGCCGCTCCGGGTAACGCGAACGTGGCAGCGGCCATTGGCCTGTATCTGGCCGAGCAGGCGCGTTATGCCGACAGCGAAGCCGCGCTGCATGCGGCGCTTGCGCTGGACCCGGGCGCGGTCATGCCGGCGGTCGACCTGGCCGAGTTGGAGTTGCGGCGCGGCGCGTGGCGTGACGCATGGCCGCGCTACGAGGCGCGCCTCGCGCGCGGCGACCGCACGGCGGAGAACATTGTCAACGTGATGGCGCGACGCGGCCCGCGCTGGCGCAACGAGCCGCTCGCGGGCAAGACGTTGCGCGTGTACAGCGAGCAGGGTAGCGGCGACGATATCCAGATGGTGCGTTTTCTGCCGGCGCTCGCGGCGCGCGTGCGGGACGAGGGTGGGCGCGTCACGCTGGCGTGCCGACGCGCGCTCAAGCCACTGTTCTCGCGTTATTTCGCGGACTGCGTTTCGATCGAAGACGATACGCCCGGCCGGTGTCACTTCACGTTGCCGATGATGAGCGTGCCGTTCGTAACCGGTCTTCAGCCGGAGCAGATTCGTGGCGCGCCTTATCTGTGCGTGGATGCGGGGAAAGCCGCGTCGTGGCGTGAGCGTGTGAGCGCGAATGCTGGCGGTGCGTCGACGAAATTGCAGGTCGGTCTGGTGTGGCGCGGAAGTGCTTCGCATCGACGCGATGCGAAGCGCTCGATTCCGCTCGCGGCGCTTGCACCTTTGCTTGAATTGCCGGATGTCGTGTTTCATCCGCTGACGCCGGGTAGCGGCGCAGAACTGGCATCCGCGTTCGACGTTGCCGGCGCGGACACCCGCATGACGGACCTGACCACCCAATACATCGAAGGTTTCGACGATCTGGCCGCTCACGTTGCGGCACTCGATGCGCTCGTCACCATCGACAGTGCGCCGTTGCATCTGGGCGGCGCGCTTGGGCGTCCGGTGCTGGCGATGCTCGATCATGTGTCGCACTGGTGCTGGGGCGTCGCGGAATCGCAGTCGTGGTATGACACGGTCGAGCTGTTCCGTCAGCCGAGGCCGGGCGACTGGTCGCCGGTTGTCGAGCGCGTGAGCGCGCGGTTGCAGCAGATCGCATTAGCGTCGGCGCGCCAGCGGACGTAAAACGTCGCCGCGCGGAAAGCAGAACGGGGGGCATCTTATAATGCGATGCATGTCTATCCGTTTCGATGCCGCCGACGCGCACTGGCGCGTGGCGCCCATGCCCGGTTTCTCGCCAGACCAGAAGGACTGGCTTACTCGCGGCGGTTCACTGACCGCTCATCTCGCGACGCTCGGCGCGGTCACTATCCGCGTGACGCGTGAAGCGGTCGCGCGTGCGTGGGACGATGAATGCGCTGCGTTGTGTGTCACGTCGCGTGCGCCGGTCTGGGTGCGGGAAGTCGTGCTGTCCGTCGACGGAACGCCGTTCGTCGCCGCGCATAGTATCGCGCCGCTTGCTGCGAGCGTCGGTGCGTGGCAAGCGATGCGGCGTTTGCGCAACCGGCCGCTCGCCGAACTGCTGTATAGCGACAGCAGCGTTGCGCGATCCGCGCTGGTGAGCCGTCGGCTCAACGCGCGGCATCCGTTGTACCGGCTTGCTTCGCGCGAGATCGAAGCGGCTGCGCCGCACGGGCTCGTCGCGCGCCGCTCGGTATTCGAGCGACATGGCAGACCGTTGATGGTTACCGAATGCATGCTGCCCGCGCTGTGGGCGTATCTTGCCCGGCGCGCGGGAATGCGGGGGCGGGCGCACGATGCGCGCGAACCCGGCTATGACGTGCCGGCGCGAGCGTATCCGCGTGAGCATGGACGCCCGCTCGACCACACGACGTCGCGCGCGCATTCGGCGCCGCGGATGCCACGTGAAGGAAGCCGCTGATGCTGCGCGGCTTTGCTCCCGTGGTCGCGGCTGATACCCATACGCTGGTGCTCGGCAGTTTCCCGGGCGAGGCGTCGCTTGCGGCGACGCAATACTATGCGCATCCGCGCAATCAGTTCTGGCGGCTTCTGGGTGCGGTGACCGGTGAGGTTTCGCTTCATGAGTTGCCGTATGACGCGCGGCTCAAGCGCGTGCTTGCGCATGGCATTGGCATTTGGGACGTGCTTGATGCGTGCCATCGTGAGGGGAGTCTTGATTCGGCGATTCGCAATGCCCGGCCGAATGATTTCGATTCATTGCGGGAGTACGCTCCGCGGCTCAGGAAGGTTTGTTTCAATGGAAAGACAGCGGGAAGATTTGCTTCCGTGATTGCTGAAGCGGGTTATCAGACGCTCGTTTTGCCTTCTTCCAGTCCGGCTAATGCGATGCTTTCGTTTGAGCAGAAACTGTTGGTTTGGCAGGCCATTCTGGCCTGATTTTTGCCTTTTTCTGCGTCTGGTTTTGTTAGATGTGGTTAGGAGGGGTTTCTTTGGCCTTTCCTTGAATTCATGTCGGTCTATTAGCGTTGCCCCTGTGCGGGGCGGCACCTACTTTTCTTT
>CALFSF010000066.1 GCA_937917025.1 uncultured Paraburkholderia sp. | reverse complement strand
GCGGAATCGGCGGAGATCACGCCGCATGAGTTCGTCGAGCGCGCGCGGGTGGATGCCGCGCGCCGCGCGCTGGAGAGCAGCGACGCGCCTTTGAAGACGATCGCGTATGAATGCGGCTTCGGGAACGCCGACCGGATGCGCCTCGTCTTCGCGCGACGCATCGGCGTTTCGCCCGCGGACTATCGCGCGAGTTTTCGGGCGCGTTGAACGCGGCGGTGAATCGCCGAACGCGGCGCGTGCGCCGCTATTCCTTCACTCTCGACGCCACCTGCGTAATCCGGTCACGTACGACGCCGATCGCCTGCTTCAGCGCGTACACGTCCTGAAAGTATCGATACGGAATCCGTATCTGGCTGGCATTCGCATCGACGTTCTCGATTTCATCGCGCCATTGTGCGATCTGCTTCGAATCTGGATTCGGGCTCTTCCAGATTTCATCTTCGAGCGATTTGATTTCGCGGTACCAGACAATGAACCGTCGTTTGATGCGCGCCTCCGCCATGCGCGGCAACGCCTGCAGGAGACCCAGCAACAATGCAGTAAAAGGAACGAGGATCAGCAAACGTCTTTCGACGAAGCTCGCCAGCCAGAACGGCAGATAGCGTTGCAGGAACGGACGGCCGGATTTGAAGTAGCGCGTGCTTTCGTCGGAGACGGGAAATTCCTCCGTATTCAGGTTCGGGAACGTGCCGAGCGGCGTGAAGTAATCTTCGCCGCTGTGAACCGTTTTGGCCGCATCCAGCAGCAGGTAGGTCAGCGCGGGGTGCAGCGTGTCCTTCGAGACGAGCAGCGCGGTGGCCGCCAGCAGCGTGACATCGGTCTGCGGCAGGTCGTTGACGATGCTCGTCGACGCGCGCGGAAAAATCACCCTGGAAAGCGACGGAAACTTTTGCACCAGCGCGTCGGCCTGGGCAAAACTCATCAGCTTCAAGTTGCTGTTGAGCAGCGTGACCTGCATCGCGGCATCCGGTCTGCCGATGAAGAACGCGGCGTCCAGCGTGCCGTTTTCGAGGCCTTGATATGCGTTCTGCGCATCCATTTGCAGAAGCTTCGTGTTGTCGCGCGTGATGCCGCTCCACGAGAGCAATACCGACGAAACGTTAAGCAGACCGCTACCGGGAACGCCAATGGCAATTCGTTTGCCGCGCAGTTGCGCGAGTCTGTCGACGGTGGTGGTGCCGCGATCGAACACCCATATGGGTTCGTACGAGACCGCGGCGATCGTTTGCAGATGGTCCGATTCGCTCGGACTGCTGGTGCCCGACTGGATGAAGCCGACTTCGTAATCGCTATCAGGATCCTTAAGACGTTGATAGTTTTCGACCGAACCGGAAGAGCTGCGGATATCGAGCTTGATGCCATCGCGTTTGAGGATCGGAGCGTAGCGATCCGCGAAGCCACGATAGATGCCCCCGTCCGCGCCCGTCGTGATGACGATCGTGCGCTGGATAGCGGGTTTGATCAGCATCCACACCCCCCACCCGGACGCAGCCAGCAACAGGATCACGCCAGCGATCAGAAGCCGCCGGCGCCGCGGGGTCATCGGGGGTTTCTGGACTCGGTGAAGGGCCGGGTTCTGCCTCGCCATGCTTCGGTCTCTCTCGTCAGGGCGCGCCCGAGCGGTGCGGACTGGGCACAGGCTTGTGTCGTGTGGCAGCGTTGCCGATCGTGCCGGATATGAAGCTGGATAATGCAGCCGGCTCAGGCGCTTTGTCCAGACTTGCGTTTACGACCGCTTCGAGCGTTCTGCCCGAGAAGGCGCGGCGCGAGTGGGAGGAATGCGGGATTCATGATGCCGAATGCGCGGACGCGCGATTCGGAACACGCTGAGGTGAGTGATGAGGCGCCCGGGTTAACCGCGGGCGCCCACGCCGAACAGGTTTTCTGATAACCCCGCCGGCGGCTAACCAGGACCTTCAGGCGGTTACAGCACCGTGCAGGCCGGTGCCGCTATCAAGATCGCCTTCCGACGACGAAGCGACACCTTGCCTCACTCGACGCTCAGCGCCGGACGCGTAGGTCATGCCGCGCCCGTCCTCATCCAGACGAAACACCGACACCGCGTCGCGCAACACGTCCGCCTGCCCTTCCAGCGATTTCGCCGCAGCGGCCGCTTCCTCGACGAGCGCCGCGTTGTGCTGCGTGACTTCGTCGATCTGCGTGATGGCCTTGTTGACCTGGTCGATGCCGTCGCTTTGTTCCAGCGCGGCGGCTTCGATCTCGCTCATGATGCCCGTCACGCGTCCGACCGAATCCATCGCTTCCTGCATCGTGCGACGCGCCTCCGCGACGAGCGATGCGCCTTCCTGCACCTTCGTCGCCGAATCGCCGATCAGTTCCTTGATTTCCTTGGCCGCCGTGCCCGAGCGCTGCGCGAGGCTGCGCACTTCGGAGGCGACGACCGCGAAACCGCGTCCCTGCTCGCCCGCGCGTGCCGCTTCCACCGCGGCGTTGAGTGCGAGGATGTTCGTCTGGAACGCGATGCCCTCGATCATGCCGATGATCTCGGTGACCTTGCGCGACGAATCGGAGATACCGTCCATCGTTTCCGTCACGCGCGCGACGACGTTGCCGCCGCGCGTGACCGTCTCCAGCGCGCCCTGCGCGAGACGGCTCGCCTGCTTCGCGTTGTCGGTGTTCTGCTTGACCGTCGCGGACAGCTCTTCCATGCTCGCCGCCGTCTCCTGAAGCGCCGCGGCCTGCTGCTCCGTGCGCGCCGAAAGATCAGCGTTGCCCGACGCGATCTCGTTTGCACCGAGCGTGATCGACTGCGTGCTGCCGCGCACCTTCGATACCGTGTCGACAAGGCCGTCGCGCATCTGCATGAGCGCCGACAGCAGTTGACCCATTTCGTTACGCGACTTCGATGCGACCGAAATGGTCAGATCGCCCGCCGCGATGCTGCGGAAATGCTCGATCGTCTGGTTGACCGGGCGGATCAGCGCCACCGACAAACCGACGCGCGCGAGCAACGCAATCACAATCGCGATGACACCAATGCCGCCGAACAGGATCGTCGCCAGCATGACGCGCCGTGCGGACGCGGCGGCTGCCCGCTCCTGCTCGACGGCCTGCACGCGCTGGAGCCCTTCGATCGCCTTCGCGTAGGCCGCGTAGTACGTGTTGGCGGTTTCGCCCTGGATCGTGCGGAACGTGTTGAAGTCGAAATCGGTGAGGGCCTTGAATTCCGGTTCGATCGCCTTGTCGACGAGCGCGCTGCGCGCGACGTCGACGGCGTGCGCCTGCTGCTTTTCCTCGTCGCTGGAAAACGGGCCGCTCGCGTAGGCGCGGAAATCGCGCGTCGACTCTTCGAGCACCTTGTGAGCAGCCGGGATGAGGCCGTCGGTCTGCTTGCCGACGCTGAAGAGCGTCTCGTAGCTGCCGAGCGCAAGCCGCGACTGAAGGAGCTTTTCGGAGCTCGCCTTCAGATGCGACAGCGCGGTCGCGCTCTGCCGGGCTTCCTCGAGCCCATTGTTCGTGAGCTTGAGCGCGGCATAACCGACGCCGATCACAGTCAGCAGGAAAGCGACGAAAACGCTGATGACCAGCGTCAGTCCACCGCGGATGGTGATGTTGTTTAGCATTGTTTCTCCGGAACGTCGGGGTCGGTCAACGGCTGGCGCGTTGTCAGATGGTTCGAAAGCCACGCCATCTGTGTGTTAACGGCGCGCTTTGGCCGGGAATTGATTGGGGGAATCCATGAGAAACAGCGTTTCCTTACGGGGTTTGGCGGTTTCTTGAAGCATTATTTGGGATTTATTGGCTTGCTGCTGACAGGCACGCGCGATTCCCGTTTCGCGGTTGCCGTGGGTTTCGTTTGTATAATTCCGGGTCTTCGCTCAGGTCACTTTCATGCTCAGTTTCGCGCTCGGCTTTCTCGTTTCACTGCTGGTCACGCTGTTGATCGTGCGCTACGCCCATCTGCATGAAAAATTCTCCACCGACACCGATCTTGCCGGCGTGCAGAAATTCCACGCGCGGCCGGTACCGCGCATTGGTGGGACAGGGATTCTGCTTGGGCTGATTGTGTCCGCGCTGCAGCTGCATCACACGTATCCGGCTGTTTCAGGTGGGATTCTCGGGCTTGTCGCGTGCGGGATGCCGGCGTTTGCTTCCGGGCTTGTTGAGGACGTTACCAAACGGGTGTCGCCGCTGGTGCGGCTGCTTTGCACGATGGCCGCTGCTGGCCTGGCGTTTTTTCTGCTCGATATCGGCGTGACGCGGATCAGCGTGCCGCCTCTGGACTTCCTGCTTTCCTATGCGGTGATTTCCTGCGTTGTCACCGTGCTGGCGGTGGCCGCGCTCGCCAATGCGATCAATATCATCGACGGATTCAACGGACTCGCTTCGATGGTCGCGTTCATGATGTTCGCCTCGATGGCGTATGTCGCGTTTCAGGTTTCCGATCCCGTGGTGCTTTCCGCGTCGCTCATCATGATGGGCGCGGTGATGGGGTTTTTTATCTGGAACTTCCCGGCGGGGCTGATTTTTCTGGGGGATGGCGGGGCTTATTTTATCGGGTTCATGCTGGCCGAGCTTTCGATCATGCTGGTCATGCGCAATCGCGATGTGTCGGCGTGGTATCCGGTTTTGCTCTTCATGTATCCGATCTTCGAGACGTGCTTTTCAATCTACCGGAAGAAGTTCATTCGCGGGATGTCGCCCGGGATTCCCGATGGCGTGCATCTGCATATGCTGGTTTATAAGCGATTGATGCGGTGGGCTGTAGGGGTGAGGACCGCGAGGGAGTTGACCAGGCGGAATTCGTTGACGTCGCCTTATTTGTGGCTGCTATGTCTGGTCGCTGTGATTCCCGCCACGCTGTTCTGGCGGCATACGGTGCATTTGTTTTGCTTTGTCGTTGTTTTTGCTGTTACGTATGTCTGGCTTTATGTGAGTATCGTGCGGTTTAAGTCGCCGCGGTGGTTGGTGGTGAGGAAGGGGCGGCGGTGAGAAGCTTGCACAAGGGGCATAAAACATATAGCGCAGTGAGCGCGTAGGTTACGCGAGTGCGCGCCGAGCGTAGTGTTGTGGCGCGTGGCCCGATCAGACTGGCAGCCATGCATGATCAATACGGCCCGAGCCGCCGGCATCTTCTCCGCGATTCCCCGCTTTTTTGAACATAATTGCGCGTGTGATGAACGCGCGCGGAAATACGCTCCGGCCCAAATGAGTTTAGTGTTCGGACATGCGCTCGACCGGGCACCACTGATAGCCAAAAAACGCCTGTCCCAGGCGCGCATCATACGGCTCGCATTTTGATGGCAGCAACGAAAATCCGTGCGCGTGGAGAATTTGATTCACCCTCATGGCTTCAGCGAAATTTTGCGCTTTTAGATCCTGAACATCGTCGGGCCGAAGAGCAAGTTGACAAGTTCCGTCAACGTTAGATTGCACCCTCGCATGCAGGCGTAACCGCTCAACAATCAGGCGAATTGCCACACAGCCGCGACGAGACTGAGTCAACCCCAATCGTTGCACGAAGTACCGAGCTTTGACGAGACTGTCGAGACGACTATTGTTGAATCCTTCAATAACTGCGTAG
>CALFSF010000065.1 GCA_937917025.1 uncultured Paraburkholderia sp. | reverse complement strand
CTTTCCATGCGTGTCCATAGATGACTTCGAAGGTAAGCGCGATCGTGCCGTCGGGCCGCCGGCGAGCTTCGAGCGCCGACAGCAGCGCCTTGTGCAGACGCCTCGCCGTGCCCGGCGAAGCAGCTTCGCGCTCGAACGGGTAAGCGCCCCAGCGACGCACGTCCGCGAGCAGCGACTCCGGCGACCGGTAGGTGATGGTGAGGACTTCCTGGTCCATGACCGGAATCTCGAATCCGCTCTCGACGAGCATGTCGCCGAGATCGTGCATATCGACGAAGTCGATCACATGGGCGCGCGAACTCACGCCGTGCGACGCCTCGACCTCCGCCCACGCGCCCCGCAGTTCCTTGAGTGTGTCGGGGCCGACCGTGCTGAACATCAGCAGACCGTTCACCTTCAGCACGCGTTGCCACTCGGGAAAGACGAGATCGGGACGCGAATGCCAGTGCAGCGCGAGGTTGGACCAGACGAACTCGAACGCGCCATGCGCGAACGGCAACGCGGAGAAATCGGCCTGCGCGAAACGCGGACCGCGCGCACCGAGCGCCTTGCCGATCGATGCCGGCAAAAAGCGTCGCCAGCTGGTGTCGCCGGCATCGTGATGCAACGCGCGGCGCAGCATCGCGTGCGACAGATCGGTGCCGAATACCGGCGCTTCGGGGAAGCGCTCGCGCAGCAGGGGAAGGTCGTTGCCCGCACCGCAGCCCGCATCGAGCACGCTCGCCGGCCTCATCTTGATGAAGTCGAGACGCTCGCGCATGCGTTGCGCGATTTCGCGCGGCAGGAACGCGACTTCGTCGAAAGTCGCGGCGCGGCGGTCGAAAATCCGTCGCAAACGCCGCGAATCGTAGGCCGGACGGCTGGTTTTGGCGGAAGTTGGGGACATGGCGGTCGAACGGACGAAGAGTGCGAAGTATACTCGCTCGCTCCCTTTGGTTCAGTGCAGGAGGCCTTTGCGGGCACATTCAGCCATGCCGGTCACGTTCGTTTCCCCGTCGTCGCGAGACCGTTTCGCGATCATCCCGCGCCAGGTTCGCGCGCTGTGCCAGCAGGTGGCGGCGTTCGCGTTGCCGACGTTGTGTGCACTATGCGGCAATTTGTCGCAGCGAACGTTATGCGACGGCTGCGACGCGGCGTACTGGAACGAAGCGCGTCTGCGCTGCACGGTCTGCGCGATTCCGCTCGCGGCTTCGGCGCGGCGAAGCGGCCAGCAGCGCGACCGGTATCGCTGCGGCGACTGTGCCACGTCGCCGCCCGCATTCGATTCGGCCTTCGCGCTCGCCGATTATCGGGCACCTCTCGATTCGCTGGCGCTCGGGCTGAAGTTTCGCGCGCGGCTGATGCTGGCTCGCGAGTTCGGCGAACGGCTTGCGCGCCTCGCGCAGGATTCGCTCGAAACCGGCTCGCGACCCGACGTGATCGCACCGGTTCCGCTCGCACGCCGCCGGCTGGTCGCGCGGGGCTACAACCAGGCGTGGGAAATCGCCAGGCCGCTCGCCGATGCACTGGAAATACGGCGCGATGCGACGCTGATCCGGCGCATCATCGATACCGCACCACAATCGCGGCTCGATCTCGACGCGCGGCGCGACAACGTAGGGCGCGCGTTTGCCGTGGCAAAACCCGTGGCCGGACTGCACGTCGGCATTGTCGACGACGTGATGACCTCGGGCGCCACGCTCGAAGCTGTCGCGCGTACGCTCAGGCAGGCAGGCGCACGACGCGTCACCTGCTTCATCGCGCTGCGCACACCGAAAAACTAGTTTTCAACCGATTCAAACCATGTTCAACGTCGTTCTCGTCGAGCCCGAAATTCCGCCGAACACCGGCAACGTGATCCGCCTGTGCGCGAACACCGGCGCGCGGCTGCATCTGATCGAACCGCTCGGCTTTCCGCTCGACGACGCGAAGATGCGCCGCGCCGGCCTCGACTATCACGAGTATGCGCAGATGCATGTGCACGCCAGCTGGGATGCGTTCACCGCAGCCGAATCGCCCGATGCCGCACGCATGTTCGCGTTCACGACGCGCGGCTCGGGGCGCTTTCACGATCACGCGTTTCTGCCGGGCGACTGGTTCGTGTTCGGCGCAGAGACACGCGGGTTGCCCGATCAGGTGTTGTCGCAATTCGCCGGCGAACAGCGTGTGCGTTTGCCGATGCGGCCGGGCAATCGCAG
The DNA here is from genome assembly GCA_937917025.1 of uncultured Paraburkholderia sp. Taxonomy (GTDB): domain Bacteria; phylum Pseudomonadota; class Gammaproteobacteria; order Burkholderiales; family Burkholderiaceae; genus Paraburkholderia. Next base: position 4,664 of record CALFSF010000065.1, on the reverse strand, counting down.
CCTGAACCTGTCGAATACCGTGGCTGTCGTCGTGTTCGAAGCGTGGCGTCAGGCGGGCTTCGACGGCGGCGCCTGACGGTCGTCCAGTTCACGTTCGTATAGCCGGAACATCGCGTCGTCGAAGCACGCGAATATCACGTGACCGATCGAGCCGGCCGTTTGCTGCAAGGTTGCGATCACGGTACCCACGGCGATCCGTACCGCCTGCTGTGCAGGAAAGCGATAAACGCCGCAACTGATGGCGGGAAACGCAATGCTCGCGCAATGCGCTTTCCGGGCGAGTTCCATCGAACGTCGATAGCAGGAAGCGAGCAGTTCCGCCTCGCCGTGGCCGCCACCGCCCCACACCGGGCCCACGGCGTGAATCACATGTTTCGCCGGAAGCCGGTAGCCGGCGGTGAGCTTCGCATTGCCCGTGGCGCAGCCGCCGAGCGTCTCGCATTCGTGCAACAGGTCGCGCCCCGCCGCCCGATGGATCGCGCCGTCGACGCCGCCTCCGCCCAGCAATGACGTATTCGCCGCGTTGACGATCGCATCGACAGCGAGCGTCGTGATATCGACGACCCGCGCTTCGAGCCTGCATTGACCGATCGAGAGCATGAAAACCTCCGCATCCAGATGCCTGTTTTCATGTGGACAACAGAGGGACGCAGCGGTTCGGCACCGCGCAAAGGAATGGAGAGAAAGGGATAAAGCCGGCGCCGGGAACACGGCGCCGGACGCCAGAACTATTCGGCCTTCGAATCCCGGCGCAAAAGCGCGCTAACCGCGTCGCGGGGCGCGATACCGTCGAACAGCACGGCGCAAACCGCCTGCGTGATCGGCACTTCGATCGCATGCGAGCGTGCGATGGCCAGCACCGCCTGCGCGCATCGCACGCCTTCGGCCACATGGCCGAGGCCGCCGAGAATATCGTCGAGCGTGCGACCCGCGGCGAGTTGCACGCCTACCGTGCGATTGCGGGACAGATCGCCCGTCGCGGTGAGAATCAGATCGCCGAGACCCGTCAGACCCGTGAACGTTTCCGCCCGGCCGCCGAGCGCCACGCCAAGCCGCGACATTTCCGCGAGCCCACGCGTGATCAGCGCAGCGCGTGCGTTAAGACCGAGGCCGAGGCCATCTGATATACCCGTCGCAATCGCAAGGACGTTCTTGACCGCGCCGCCGACTTCCACGCCGACGAGGTCATCGCCGGTATAAATGCGCATCGCGCCGTGATGAAACGCCGCGACCGTGCGCTCGCGGCACGCGGCCGCTCCGCTTGCGACCGTTAACGCAACCGGCAGCCCCGGCCCGACTTCACGCGCGAAACTCGGCCCTGACAACACGCCGTTGCTCGTGTGTCCGGCCAGTTCCGCCGCCACGACCTGATGCGGCAATAACTGCGTATCCGCCTCGAAACCCTTGCACAGCCACACGACGTGCGCGGGCACGCTGCCCGCATCGCGCATCGCGCGAAACAGTCCACGCAATCCGGCGACCGGTGTGGCGACGACGCACAACGCGTCGTCTGCCGCGCAATGCGCGAGCGCGGCTGGAAGATCCGCTTCGTAGCGAAGCGCGGGCGGCAAGGAAACGCCCGCCAGATAGCGGGCGTTTTGCTGCGTCGTGGAAAGGTCTGCAACGAGCGCGCTATCGCGCGCCCAGAGCACCGTATCGTGCCGTGCGGCCAGATGGCCCGCGAGGGCGGTGCCCCATGCGCCCGCGCCGAGAACAGCGACCTTCATGCGCGGCACCGGACGCGTCCCTTAATGGGTCGCGTTGCCGTTGGGCACGCCGTCCTGGCCGCCGAGCTGCGCGAGGCGTTGCTCGTAGAGCGCCTGGAAGTTGATTTCGGCGAGGTGGATCGGCGGGAAGCCCGCGCGCGTGATCGCGTCGGCGATGTTCGAGCGCAGGTACGGGAACAGGATCGTCGGGCACGCGATGCCGACGAGCGGATCGATCTGTTCCGCCGGGATGTTGCGGATGTCGAAAATACCCGCCTGCCTGGCTTCGACCAGGAACGCGACCTTGTCCTTGACCTTGGCGGTGACGGTGCCGGTCACGAGGATCTCAAAGACGGTGTCGGCGAGGCGCTCAGCCTTCACGTCGACTTCGACTTCGACCGACGGCATGTCCTGTTCCAGGAAAATGGCCGGCGAGTTCGGCTGCTCGAGCGACATGTCCTTCAGGTAGATGCGCTGGATGTTGAAGAACGGCTGGTTATTCTCGTCAGACATGATTGAATGGTTCCTGGATAAATTCATGACGGCGGCCCGTTACCGGTGGTCCGCCGGATTTTTCGTGGTGAGTCGCGTCGAACGTCCCGCGGCTCACCGGTCAACGCAGTGCAGGCCGCTACGCTACGTTACACGGCCGCTTCGAGCAGCGGCGTCAGACCGCCCGAGCGATCGAGCGCGGAAAGATCGTCGTAACCGCCAACATGCGTCTCGCCGATGTACACCTGCGGCACGGTCCGCCGGCCGGTGCGCGTCATCATTTCCTGACGGCGGGTCGGGTCTTTGTCGATGAGCACTTTTTCAACGTGTTCGACGCCGCGCGACTTTAAAAGACGTTCGGCCATCTGGCAATACGGACACACCTGCGTGCTGTACATGATCACTTTGTTCACTTCGCAACTCCTTGTTTCACGACCGGCATGCCGGCCTGCTGCCAGGCGTTGAGACCGCCCTGCAACACGTGGACTTCGGCGTAACCCGCATCCTGAACGACACGCACCGCCTTGTTCGACTGCTGGCCGGTCTGGCACACCAGCAGCACCGGGTTGCTCTTGTTCTTCACGAGCTGGCCGGCTTTCGCCTGCAACTCCGCGAACTCGATGTGGCGTGCCGATGGAAGATGACCTTTATTGAAATCGTCGGTGGAACGAAGGTCGATGACTACGGCATTGCGCCGGTTGATCAGTTGCGTGGCTTCGGCAGCGGAAAGGCCGCCGCGGCCGCGCCGGATGATCGCCGGCCACAGGAGCAATGCCCCAGAGATGAGGGCAATCGCGATGAGTACAAGGTTTGTGTAATCGGTGAAAAACTTCACGGAAAATCCGCCGAAAAAGAGAGAAATCGGAAAGGGCAATCTTCCCATTATAAAATAACCGCCTGACGCGATGGCGGCGACCCGTCCGGCCCCCTGCGAAGGACCCGCCAGCGTGCTTTACCGCTTCCTTACTACCGACCGGCACCATGTACAAACTCGTTCTCATCCGCCACGGCGAATCGACGTGGAACAAGGAAAACCGATTCACCGGCTGGGTCGACGTCGACCTGACCGAACAGGGTAACCGCGAAGCGCAGCAGGCAGGCGTGCTGCTGAAGGAATCAGGCTACACGTTCGATATCGCGTACACGTCGGTGCTCAGGCGCGCGATCCGCACACTATGGCACGTGCAGGACCAGATGGACCTGATGTATCTGCCCGTCGTCCATTCGTGGCGGCTGAACGAGCGTCACTACGGCGCGCTGTCGGGCCTCAACAAGGCTGAAACGGCGGCGAAATACGGCGACGAACAGGTGCTGGTCTGGCGCCGCAGCTACGACACGCCGCCGCCGGCGCTCGATCCGTCGGACGACCGCACGGCTTACAACGATCCGCGCTACGCAAAGGTGCCGCGCGATCAGCTGCCGCTCACCGAGTGCCTGAAAGACACAGTGGCGCGCGTGCTGCCGGTGTGGAACGAATCGATCGCGCCCGCCATCAAGTCGGGCCGCAAGGTGCTGATCGCCGCGCACGGCAATTCGATCCGCGCGCTCGTGAAATACCTCGATGGTATTTCCGATGCCGATATCGTCGGGCTGAACATTCCGAACGGCGTGCCGCTCGTGTATGAGCTCGACGAAAACCTGAAGCCGCTCAAGCACTACTACCTCGGCGATGCCGACGCGATCGCGGCAGCACAGGCCGCCGTTGCGAAGCAGGGCAAGGCGGGCTGAACACCACCGTCTGGCTGACGAACCGGCAATACCGGAAGACTGACGGCGTGTGCCCCGGGAAGAACTACCGGTGCATGCGCCGTCCCGCTATCCTGGCGGACGGGCCCATTGGCATCCGTGCAGGCCGGCTGACTGTTACCGCATATTACTTCGCGATTCGGGCATCGCCGCGACGAACCTGCAGCGCCTGTCGCTGTCGAATTCCGGAAAGCCGATTATCTGCCTCATACACTTGCGCACTTGCTGCGCGGGTGTGCAGTTATACTTGTCCGTCCCTTCTCTTTGGCGTTGCCACGCGCATCCGACCGCACCAGACTCTATGCGAAAGAACCTGAAAAATATCGGCCTGATCGCCGCGGGCCTTGCTACTGGCGTTTTCGCCACCCTGCAGCTTTCCGCTTCGGCCCAGCAAACCGCGACCACGCCACTGCCACTCGACCAGCTTCGGCTCTTCGCTGAAGTCTTCGGGCAGATCAAGCATGAGTACGTCGAGCCGGTCGACGACAAAAAGCTGCTCACCGCCGCGATCAAGGGCATGGTGGCGAGCCGCGACCCGCACGCGTCGTATCTCGACAAGACCGATTACGAAGAACTGCAGGAGCAGACCCAGGGCCGCTTCGCCGGTATTGGCATCGAGATCTCTTCCGACGACGATTTGATCAAGGTGATCTCGCCGATCGAGGCCACGCCCGCGTTCCGCGCCGGCATCCGTCCGGGCGACCTGATCACACGCATCAA
>CALFSF010000064.1 GCA_937917025.1 uncultured Paraburkholderia sp. | reverse complement strand
AAACATTCTCACCACCAATGATCTGATCTACCCGGTTTTCGTCGTCGAAGGCACGAACGTGCGGCAGGCCGTCACGTCGATGCCCGGCGTCGAGCGTGTTTCGGTGGATCTGCTGATGGGCGTCGCCGAACAGTGTGTCGAGCTTGGCGTGCCGGTGATCTCGCTCTTCCCGGCGATCGAGCCGTCGCTGAAGACGCCCGACGGGCGCGAAGCCACGAACGCGGCGGGTCTGATTCCGCGCGCGATCCGCGAGCTGAAGAAACGTTTCCCCGATCTTGGGGTGCTGGCCGACGTCGCGCTCGATCCGTACACGAGTCACGGGCAGGACGGCGTGCTCGACGAAGCGGGTTACGTGATCAATGACCAGACGGTCGAAATCCTGCTGGAGCAGGCGCGCGCGCAGGCCGAGGCGGGTGTCGACATCGTCGCGCCGTCGGACATGATGGACGGCCGGATCGGCGCGATCCGCGAAATGCTCGAGAGCGAGGATTTCATCCATACGCGGATCATGGCGTACGCAGCCAAGTTCGCTTCGGCGTTCTACGGCCCGTTCCGCGATGCCGTCGGTTCGGCGACGAACCTCGGCAAGAGCAACAAGATGCAATATCAGATGGACCCGGCGAATTCCGACGAAGCCCTGCGCGAAGTGCGCATGGACATCGAGGAAGGTGCGGACATGGTGATGGTGAAACCCGGGATGCCGTATCTCGACATCGTGCGTCGCGTGAAAGACGAGTTCCGCTTTCCGACGTATGTGTATCAGGTGAGCGGCGAGTATGCGATGCTGAAGGCGGCGGCGCAAAACGGCTGGCTCGATCACGACAAGGCGATGATGGAATCGCTGCTGGCGTTCAAGCGTGCCGGCGCGGATGGCGTGCTGACGTACTTCGCGCTCGATGCGGCGCGGATCTTGAAGTCGCAGAAGTAGGCGGTTTCGGCCGTGTTGGTGCGGCCTTCACGTAAAAAGCGCTTCGCGATCGTGAAGCGCTTTTTTTCGTCCTGAAAGACGCGTGCCGGTGGTTAGGATGTTCGCGCGGTAGCATCGGCGACACGCCTCGCTAATCGTGCCGCCGATGCAACCACCCGCGTCACATGGACACGCTATGACTTCGCCGCCGCAGCGCGCTCCAGACTGCGCAGGAACACGTCCGCCGACTCATAGCCGACGACTCGCAGCACTTCATTACCACCGTGATCGAAAAAGATGATCCCGGGCGGGCCGAACAGTTTGAAGCGCTTGAGCAGCGTCTGGTCGTCGGGATTGTTGGCTGTCACGTCGGCGCGCAGCAGATTGAGTTGCTGCAGCTTCGCATGCACGCGCGGGTCGCGGAACGTGAACTTCTCCATCTCCTTGCAGCTGACGCACCAGTCGGCATAGAAATCGAGCATCGCGGGCTGGGCAGCGGTTTTGACGGCCTGATCCAGTTGCCCCGACGAGCGTACAGGCGCGAACACCAGCTGGCTCGCGGGCGCGATCGCATCCGGTGCGCCGCCACGTGCCGCGAGCACCGCGAGCGGACGCAACGGATCGGTCGATCCCGCTGCGAGCCCCACCAGCAGGACGGCAGCCCAGATTGTCAGCGCTGCGCCCACGCCGCGGCCAAGCCGACGCCACACGGAATTGCCACCCACGGCCGGCGTGAACAGTCCCAGCGCGGCTGCGGCGATCAGCAACCAGAGCGCACCCAGCAGCATCTGCGCGCTGGCGCCGAGCACCGGCCAGACGATCCATAAGGCGGCCGCCAGCAATACGACCCCGAAAAACACCTTCACGCCATCCATCCATACGCCAGCGCGCGGCAACAGTGTTCCGGCGCCAAGCCCGATGATCAGCAGCGGCACGCCGAGGCCGATTCCCATCGAAAACAGCGCGGCGCCACCCAGCAGCGCGTTGCCCGTGTGCGCGATAAACGCGAGAACGGCGAAGAGCGGTGCCGTCATGCACGCGCCCACCACCAGTGCGGACAGCGCGCCCATGCCTGCCACGGCGGCGAATTTGCCACCGGAAGGGCCTTGCGAAACACGTGTGGCGCCGTTCTGCCAGCGCTGCGGCAACGCGATATCGAAACCGGCGATCAATGTCAGGGCGAAGACAGCCAGCAGGAC
>CALFSF010000063.1 GCA_937917025.1 uncultured Paraburkholderia sp. | reverse complement strand
TGTGGAAGCGGCCCCACGGCAGCCGGTCGAGCCGCGACGGCAGATCGGTTTCGATAACCGGTGGCCGCCCGGCGTGGGTTCCGGGCGCGCCGGATTCGTCGCCGGGCGACGTCGAGCTGGCCGGCGAGGCGGGCCGCTCGTGGGTCGAGGCGGAGGACGGCTCGGTCATCCCTCAAGATCTCCCGAAAATTGACGACATAACCTGCTTGACCAGGTTCACCTGGGACACTGCGGCAGCAAATTCCATTCCGTGCGAAGTCGCGCGGCCCCGGTTGATACTGCGAGCGCTTCGTGTTACAAAGCCCGTCCATTTCCGTCTTTCCGTGCGCGCCAACCGTGAGCGATTCCTGCCATGACCTACTGCGCGATTGACTTCGGCACCTCGAATTCGGCTGTTGCGCTGCCTGACGGCGCGACGTCGCGCCTGGCGCCGGTCGAGGGCGACTACACGACGCTGCCGACCGCTGTCTTCTTCAACACCGACGAGAACACCCGCGAATTTGGCCGTGCGGCGCTCGAAGCTTACATCGACGGCTTCGACGGCCGGCTGATGCGCTCGATGAAGAGCATTCTCGGCTCCGCGCTCGCCGATACGACGACGGACCTCGGCGACGGCTCCGCGATCCGCTACACCGACGTGATCGGCATTTTTCTCGATCACCTGAAGCGCAAGGCTGAAAAGGTCGCGGGCGCGTCGATCGACCGCGCCGTGCTGGGTCGCCCGGTGTTTTTCGTCGACGACGATCCGCGCGCCGACCAGCTCGCGCAACAGCAGCTGGAAGCGGCGGCGCGCTCGGTGGGCCTGCGCGACATCCATTTCCAGTATGAGCCGATCGCGGCCGCGTTCGACTACGAATCGCATCTGACCGGAGAAGGACTGGTGCTGGTCGCCGACATCGGCGGCGGCACGTCGGACTTTTCGCTGGTGCGCGTGGGGCCGGACCGGATGCACCGCATCGAGCGCAAGGACGACGTGCTCGCGCATCATGGCGTCCACATCGCCGGCACCGATTTCGACCGGCGTGTCGAACTCGCGACGATCCTGCGCGAACTCGGCTACCAGTCGCTCGATCCGGAAGGGCGTGAACTGCCGAACCGCGTCTACTTCGACCTCGCGACGTGGCACCTGATCAACACCGTCTATTCGCCGAAGCGCGTGAGCGAACTCGGGCTGATGCGGCACCTTTATACGGAGACGCGCCAGCATGACCGGTTGATGCGTGTCGTCGAGCGCCGGCTGGGCCACGCGCTGGCCGCGCACGCGGAAGAAGCGAAGATCGGCGTCGCGGCAGGCGGCGAAACGATCATCGATCTGGACGAAGTGGAAGACGACCTGCGTCTTGCCTTCGACGAAGCGCAACTCGTCGAGGCAGGCCGCGACGACATGCAGCGCATCGTTCAGGCCGCGCGCGACACCGTGCAGGCTGCGGGAGTCGCGACGCGCGACGTCACGGCCGTGTACTTCACGGGAGGCTCGACGGGCCTCGCGTTTCTGTCGAACGCGCTCGCGGCGGCTTTTCCTCACGCGCAAGCCGTATTTGGCGACCGGCTTGCCAGCGTGGCGACCGGTCTCGGCATTCACGCGCGGCGTATCTTTGGATAATCGGCGTTACGTTATTAAAATCGTTCGCGCATGAAATCGCGGGCGTAAAAAAACCCCGCCGAGGCGGGGTTTTTTGCGTCCAGAAGGAAGCGTGTTGCTTACACCGGCTTGATGTTAGCAGCTTGCTTGCCCTTCGGGCCCGTCTTCACTTCAAACGTAACCTTTTGGTTTTCTTGCAGCGACTTGAAGCCTTCTGCGCGGATTTCCGAGAAATGCGCGAACAGATCTTCGCCGCCGCCGTCCGGCGTGATGAAGCCAAAGCCCTTTGCGTCGTTGAACCACTTGACGGTACCGGTTTCCATATTACTTGTTCCTAAAGATGGTGAATAAGGCCGAAGCCCGGGTGTGCATGAAAATCAAGGAAGGGGCAATGGGACCAACCGGAGTACCGTTGATGGGCGAACTACGAAAGACCTTCACTCGCCGCTTGAAATCCTGCCCGAACGTTATACGGCGATTTCTTACGAAGGTCAACCCACTTTCTCCATTCTTTACAGTTTTTTCGGAATGGTCTGCTTGTTGCTCCCTGAACATCCTGTTCTGCATTGCGGGTTGCCGGGGCCAGAACATTTGACGCTGTACTTACCGGGTGCAACCGGTAAACTACCGCCCGCGCAGAGGTTGCACCTGCTGTCGGTCAACCGGTGTGCGTGCGTGATGAAGCGTATATTTTCTGCTGTCGGCCTTCCCCCACAGCGCTTCACATGCTTTCGATACAGGAGAAGACGTGAAAAGTTCTATTCAGAGGAACATCGGGCCGGTCGCGCTGCTGCTGACCGGCCTCGGATCCATCATCGGGTCGGGCTGGTTGTTCGGCGCGTGGAAGGCGGCAAAAATTGCAGGCCCAGCGGCAATATGTGCATGGGTCATTGGCGCCGTCGTGATTCTGGCGATTGCGCTCACCTATGCCGAACTGGGTGCGATGTTCCCCGAATCGGGCGGGATGGTGCGTTACGCGCGTTACTCGCACGGCGCGCTGGTCGGCTTCATCAGCGCGTGGGCCAACTGGATCGCGATCGTCTCGGTGATTCCGATCGAAGCCGAGGCATCGATCCAGTATATGAGTACCTGGCCCTACGACTGGGCGCATGCGCTCTTCGTGAACGGCTCCCTGACGACGCCGGGTTTATTGCTGTCGGCGGCGCTCGTGATCGTGTATTTCCTGCTGAACTATTGGGGCGTGAAGCTCTTCGCACAGGCGAATTCCGCGATTACGGTCTTCAAGTTCATCATTCCTGGCGCGACGATCCTCGGGTTGATCCTGACCGGCTTTCACAAGGAAAACTTCGGCGATGCGAGTTCGTTCGCGCCCTACGGCTGGTCTGCGGTGCTGACCGCGGTCGCGACCAGCGGCATCGTGTTCGCGTTCAACGGTTTCCAGAGCCCGATCAACCTGGCCGGCGAAGCGCGCAACCCGTCGAAGAGCGTGCCGTTCGCGGTGATCGGCTCGATCCTGATCGCGCTCGTGATCTACGTGCTGCTGCAGGTGGCATACATCGGCGCGGTGAATCCGTCCGACGTGATGAAGGGCTGGAGCCACTTCAATTTTGCGTCGCCGTTCGCTGAACTGGCGCTCGCGCTGAACCTGAACTGGCTCGCGTTCCTGCTGTACGTCGACGCGTTCGTGAGCCCGAGCGGCACCGGCACGACCTACATGGCGACGACGACACGCATGATCTACGCGATGGAGCGCAACAACACGATGCCGAAGATCTTCGGCAACGTGCATCCGCTCTACGGCGTGCCGCGTCAGGCGATGTGGTTCAACCTGCTGGTTTCGTTCATCTTCCTGTTCTTCTTTCGTGGCTGGAGTTCGCTCGCGGCGGTGATCTCGGTCGCAACGGTGATTTCGTATCTGACGGGCCCGATCAGCCTGATGTCGCTGCGCCGTTCGGCGACGGATCTCGAGCGGCCGCTGCACATCGCCGGCATGAAGGTGATCGCGCCGTTCGCGTTCGTGTGCGCATCGCTGATCCTGTACTGGGCGAAGTGGCCGCTGACGGGCGAAATCATCCTGCTGATGATCGTCGCGCTGCCGGTCTATTTCTACTTCCAGGCGAAGTCGGGTTTCAGCGGCTGGGGACGTGACCTGAAAGCCGCATGGTGGCTGGTCGCCTATCTGCCGGTCATGGCGCTGCTTTCGCTGATCGGCAGCAAGGAGTTCGGCGGCCGCGGCGTCCTGCCGTACGGCTGGGACATGCTGGTGGTGATCGCGTTTTCGCTCGTGTTCTATTACTGGGGCGTGCATACCGGTTACCGCACGGGTTACCTCGACGAGCGCGAATCGCACGACGAGATTCTGGAAGGCATCGGCGCGTAACGCGTTTTTTTTCCGGTTTCTTCCGCTCACGAGGTCCGGCGCGCGATGTGCCGGGAATCGATGCAAAAAAAGCCCGCTGAGTCTGCTTCAGCGGGCTTTCTTTTTCCGTCGACGAAACGGCGCCGGATCAGGCGTTGCCGAACACGTAGTTCGTCATCGCGAGCGAGCGCTGATACGTGCCGAGCGACTGGATCGACAGCGTGAAGTCGTCGTCGGCGGCGCCGAGCGCGGAGAAGACGGGCAGCAGATGCTCGTCGGTCGGGTGCATCAGCACGGCGTGTGGCGCCTGCGCGCGATAGTCGAGCAACGCATCGATGTCGCGGGCGGCGAGCTTCGATTCGAACCAGTCGGTGAACTCGGCCACGCGCGGATCGGCGTCTTCCGGACGCGCCGAGAAATCGGCCGCGCGCAGATTGTGCGTGATCTGCCCGGAGCCGATCACCATCACGCCTTCATCCTTCAGCGCCCGCAGCGCGCGGCCCACCCGGAAGTGATGCGCCGGGTCCATGCGCGGCTGGATCGACAACTGCGCGACGGGCACGTCGGCTTCCGGAAAGAGGAGCAGCATCGGCACCCAGGCGCCGTGATCGAGCCCGCGCGGCTGCGTCGCGGTTGCGATGCCGTGTTCGCCGAGCAGGGCCGCCGCCTCGCGGGCGATATCCGGTGCGCCGGGCGCCGGGTACTGGATCTCATACAACGGGCGCGGGAAGCCGTAAAAATCGTGGATGGTTTCGGGCGCGTCCGAGGTGCTCGCGACCGGCTGCGCGGTGCCCCAGTGAGCCGACAGCATCAGGACAGCCCGGGGACGCGGCAATTGAGCCGAAAGCGTCGCGAATTCGACGGACGGAAGCGCCGGATCGATCGGCAGCGTAGGCGCGCCGTGCGACAGGTAGAGCGTGGGTAAGCGGATCATGGCAGCGAAGCCGCGTGGTTAGCGGCCAGAAGGTTTCGTTACTACCACTATAGAGGCGCACTGTCGTTTGATAAACGGCGCAAAACGGATTTGATTGTCTCGCGGATGTAGGTAATCGCGAGACCGAACGCCCTGGCTACCGGAGGGCCGCGCCGATTCGCGCGGCCGTTGCTCGCCGGCGGTCGCGCTTACGGCGGATTCAGTCGTGCGTTCCGCGCAGGCCCGGCCACGCGGGCGCGAGCGCCGGACCCAGCGCGAACAGATCGAGCACGCGCGCGACGGTCTGATCGACCATTTCGTCGATCGATGCCGGCTGGTTGTAGAACGCGGGTAGCGGCGGGAAAATCACGCCGCCCATTTCGGTGACGGCCGTCATGTTGCGCAGATGCGCGAGGTTGAACGGCGTTTCGCGCACCATCAGCACGAGCCGGCGGCGCTCCTTGAGCGTGACGTCGGCGGCGCGGGTGATGAGGTTATCGGCGAAGCCGTGTGCGATGCTCGCAAGCGTTTTCATCGAGCAGGGCGCGATGATCATGCCGTCGGTGGCGAACGAACCCGACGCGATGCTCGCGCCGACGTCGCGCACCGAATGGACGACATCCGCGAGCGGATGCACGTCGTCCTTGCTGAGCTGGAGTTCGTGCTGGACGTTGAGCCAGCCGGCGCTGGAGATCAACAGATGGCTCTCGACGCCGCCCAGCCGGCGCAGCGTCTCGAGCAGCCGGATACCGTAGACGGCACCGGTCGCGCCAGTGATCGCGATGATCAGCCGGCGCGTGGCCGGCGCGGGCGCAGCCCCGGTTTCCATGGCGCGCGCCACGCGAAGCGGGATTACGCAGCCGCGAACAGTTGCTGCAGTTCGCCGGACTCGTACATCTCCATCATGATGTCCGAGCCGCCGACGAACTCACCCTTCACGTAAAGCTGCGGAATGGTCGGCCAGTTCGAGAATTCCTTGATGCCCTGACGGATGCCTTCGTCATCGAGGACGTTGACCGTCTTGAACTCACCGACGTTGCACGCTTTCAGGATCTGGATGGCGCGGCCCGAAAAGCCGCACATCGGGAATTGCGCGTTGCCCTTCATGAAGAGCACGACGTTGTTTTCGTCGACGATTTGCTTGATGCGTTCTTGCGTATCCATGACTGACCTTGCGGTTTTCGGAAATTGCGGGGATAGACCCAGATGATAGCGGAATTCGATTGCGCAGGCTGGGCGTTGCCCTGCTGCGCGTGTGGCCGTTTCGTACGTTCGCAACGCGGGTTCAGGCCGCGGCGCGCCGGCCGCCGCTGATGCGTTCGATACCCGCGAGATCGCACGCCGAACGGACTTCGCCGAAGCCGCCGGCTTCGAGCAGCGCGCGCACGGCCCGCGCCTGATCGTAGCCGTGTTCCATCCACAGCACGCCGCCGGGCGCGAGCCACGCGGGCGCACCGGATACGATCGTGCGGATCGCGGATAGGCCATCGGCTTCGTCGGTGAGCGCGCCGCGCGGCTCGAAGCGCAGGTCACCCTGCGACAGATGCGGATCGCCGCTCGCGATATAAGGCGGGTTACTGACGATGACGTCAAAGCGCGGTGCCTGACTCGCGTCCAGCGCGCCGTACCAGTCGCCTTCGAAAAACATGGGCACGCCGCCCGGCCGCGCGGCATCGAGCAGCTTGCCGGCGTTTCTCGTTGCGACAATCAGCGCCTCGGGCGAACGATCGACCGCCCAGACCTGCACGTCGGGCCGCGCCGACGCGATCGCGACGGCAATCGCACCCGTGCCGGTGCCGAGATCGAGCACGCGAGGTTGCTTCAGGCCTTCCAGTGCTTCGAGCGCGGTTTCAACCAGCAGCTCGGTTTCCGGCCGTGGAATCAGCACGTGCGGCGTGACGTCGAACTCCAGCCCGAAAAATTCGCGCGCGCCGACGAGTTGCGCAACCGGCTCACCCGCGAGGCGCCGCGCTTCCAGCGCCCGATACCGAGCGATGAGCGTCGCGTCGAGCGGCTCGTCGGCGCGGGTGATCAGTTCTGTCCGGCGCCATCCCAGCACGTGCCCGAGCAGGACGCGCGCTTCGAGCACCGGCAGCGCGGAGGCGCGCAACAGGGCGGCGGCGGTGTCGGCACTGTCGGCGCTGTGCATGGCGGCGCGCGTCAGTCGGCGTCGCCGAGCGACGCGAGCAGTTCAGCCTGGTGTTCGCTCACCAGCGCCGCGATGAGTTCGCTGAGATCGCCGTCCATGATCGCATCGAGGCGGTAGAGCGTCAGGTTGATCCGGTGATCGGTGAGACGCCCTTGCGGAAAGTTGTACGTGCGGATGCGCTCCGACCGGTCGCCCGAGCCGATCAGGCTCTTGCGCGTGGCGGCTTCCTTCGCGTGCTGTTCCTGCGACTGCCTGTCCATGATGCGCGCGGCGAGCACCTTGAGCGCGCGATCCTTGTTCTTGTGCTGCGAGCGGTCATCCTGACATTCGACGACGATGCCCGTCGGCAAGTGAGTTACCCGCACGGCCGAATCGGTCTTGTTGATGTGCTGGCCGCCCGCGCCGGACGCGCGGAACGTGTCGATGCGCAGATCCGCCGGATTGATCTGGACTTCGGCGATTTCGTCCGCTTCCGGCATGACCGCGACCGTACACGCCGACGTGTGGATGCGGCCCTGCGTTTCGGTGGCGGGTACGCGCTGCACGCGATGGCCGCCGGACTCGAACTTCAGCTTCGAATACGCCGCATCGCCCGCGATCCGCACGATCACTTCCTTGTAACCGCCGAGATCCGATTCGCTCGCCGACATCATCTCGACCTGCCACTTGTTGCGTTCCGCGTAGCGCAGATACATGCGCAGCAAGTCGCCCGCGAACAGCGCCGATTCGTCGCCGCCGGTGCCCGCACGGATTTCGACGAAGATGTTGCGGTTGTCGTTCGGATCTTTCGGCAGCAGCATGGTCTGCAGTTCGCCTTCGAGCTTCGCTTTCTGCTCGCGCGCGGCGCGGATTTCCTCTTCGGCGAAGTCGCGCATCGATGCGTCGGACAGCAGTTCCTGCGCGGTGGCTTCGTCGGTGAGCGCCTGGCGCCACAGCGCGTAGTGCTCGACGACCGGCCCGAGCTCCGCGTGCTCGCGCGTCAGCTTGCGGTACTGATCGAGATTCGCGGTGATGTCCTCGCGGCTCAACAGGTCGTTCAGTTCGGCCAGCCGGGTGGTGAGCTGGTCGAGCTTGCTTTGCATGCTCGTTTTCATCGGACGGGTCGGAGCGGGCTCCGGAAAGGACGACTGCTAATGGGAAAATCGGGAAATTCGCGGAAGCCGGGCGTGGAACCCGGCCAGCATGCGGCGGGCGTGCCGCCGGCCATACTGCGGCGACAGCGTCGCTAACGGCCCGATGAACCGGACGGGTCCGACGGGCCGGAGCCTCCACCGTGATGATAGAAGCCGCTCATCAGTTCGATGAGCTTGTCGCGGTTTTCGCTGCTGGCGCGGTTGAGCGCGTGCGTCGGACCGTGGATCAGCTTGTTCGTCAGCGCCTGCGAGAGCGCTTCGAGCACGACGGCCGGATCGTCGCCGCGCGCGAGCATTCTGTGCGCGCGTTCGAGTTCGGCGCGGCGCAGCGAGTCCGCCTGCGTGTGCATGTGACGGATGACCGGCACGATGCTGCGCGCGTCGAGCCACTGCATGAAGTTCTGCACGCGCGTTTCGATGATCGCTTCGGCCTGCGCGACGGCGGCCTGACGCGATGCATTGCCTTCGCGGACGATCGCGCCGAGGTCGTCGACGGTGTAGAGAAACACGTCTTCGAGCTTGCCGACTTCCGGTTCGATGTCGCGCGGCACGGCCAGATCGACCATGAAAATGGGCCGGTGACGGCGCGCCTTCACCGCGCGCTCCATCGCGCCGAGGCCGATGATCGGCAGCGTCGACGCCGTGCATGACACGATGATGTCGAATTCGTGCATGCGCGCGGGCAATTCCGCCAGCGGAATCGCGCGGCCGTTGAAGCGTCCGGCAAGGCGCGAACCGCGCTCGGCGGTGCGGTTGGCGACCACGAGTTCACGCGGCTGCTGCGCGGCGAAGTGCGTCGCGCACAACTCGATCATTTCGCCCGCGCCGATGAAGAGCACGCGCTGGTTCGAGATTTTGTCGAAGATGCGTTGCGCGAGCCGCACGGCCGCCGCGGCCATCGAAACGGACTGCGCGCCGATTTCCGTCGTGCTGCGCACTTCCTTCGCGACGGCGAACGTGCGCTGGAAAAGCTGGTTCAGATACGTGCCGAGCGCGCCGGCTTCCGATGCGGTGCGCACCGCGTCCTTCATCTGGCCGACGATCTGCGTTTCGCCGAGCACCATCGAATCGAGCCCCGAGGCGACGCGAAACGCATGGCGCACGGCCTCGGACTGCGGCAACGCATACACGTGCGGCGCCAGCTCCCCAACCGGGAGATTGTGATAGCGGGACAGCCACTGGATGGCGGCTTCGCGCGCGGCGTGATCGTCGGTGGCGCAGTAGAGTTCGGTGCGGTTGCAGGTGGACAGAATGGCGGCTTCGGGCGCCGAACGGGGGGCCGGGCCGAGCCAGATGTCCTTGAACGTCGCGAGCGCCGGTTTGAGCTGTTCGAGCGGAAACGCCACGCGTTCGCGCAAGGCGACAGGCGCGGTGTGGTGGTTGATTCCGATCGTTAGAAGCTGCATGGGGCGCGATTGTGGGCGGCGCTATGGTGTAGCGCAATATTATAGCGTTTCCGGGGATCTTTCATTGAGCGTGTCTGATACCGGGAAGAAGGCTGCCGCAGGGTCAGGCCGCGACGCGGTCGAGCTGGTATCCGTAGCCGTAGAGCGGTGTGAGCGCGTAGCCGAGCTCCGGGCGCAGCTGGAGTTTCGAGCGCAGCCGCGATGCGTGCGTGTCGAGGGTGCGCGACCTTACGTCGCGGCCGCGCTTCCAGACCGTTTCGAGGATGTGTGCGCGTGAGACCGGCCGCGACAGGTTGGTGAACAGCAGCAGCGCGAAGCGGAATTCCTTTGGCGTCAGCGCGACGCGCTGACCGCGGAACGTGACGGCGTCGTGCGCCGTTTCGAAAACGTACTCGCCGAAGATGTTGCACGGCTGGCTGCGCGGCCGCCGCACGCCGGCCCGCCGTAGCAGCGCGTCGACGCGCGCCAGCATTTCGGGGCCGCGTACGGGCTTGGTCAGGCAGTCGTCGGCGCCGGCGTGCAGGATCGAGACGATCTCGCTTTCGCGCGGCGCCGTGATCAGCACCATGACGGGCAGGTCGGGCAGCATCTTGCGAGCGAGTGGAATGACGTCTTCGGCGGCGCGGTCGCCGGACCAGGCATCCACCAGAAGCAGGTCGAAGGTCTGGCTGGCGGCGCTTGCCAGAAATGGTGTGCTCGCCTGGAAGTGCTCGCAGGCATGGCCGCCGGCAAGCAGTAGACGACCAATCAGTTCGGCCTGGCGGCCGTCTGGCTCGACGAGCGCAATTCGCATAAGGGAGCACGTTCAGCACATTCGGCGCGTCCGCCCGCCCGGCCGGTGGACGTTCAAAAGTCGCGTTGCGCGGCTGGGTGTCGGCTCGAACCGGGCCGGAAGACGGATCGCACCCTGCTCGGGCAAGACCCGTGTGGCTTGCCTTGCGCTACCCCGGCCCCTAAACTCAACCGCTACACGCAAGCCGCCGTGCTGACCTGTTAGTTAACGAGACAAAAATGCTAGCTGTGCAAACGCTTCGACCCTATAAGAGCGGTCTTAAATCATTCGGGGCCTGTCGCTGATGGGTTGGACAGGTATCGTGATACTCGGCGCGGTGGTGGGGCTGGTCGGTGGATGGCTGCATCCGCTGCGGCGGGGAGGCCGTGCGCGCATCCCGGTCGCGCTGGTTGCCGGCGTCGTCGGGGCGGTCGTCGCCGCGATGGCCGGCAACGTCGCCGGTGTCTTCCATGATGGTGATACGCTCGAATGGCTGGCCTGTACCTCCGTCGCGCTGATTGCGGTCGCCGTGACGGTCGGCCTTTTATCCCGTCGATAAGATGAATTCCCCGCAGGTGAAACAATGAACGCCCGACTCCCCGAAACGTCTTCCATTCCCGAGCGCATCGCGTTGCTGCGCGGCGCCATGAAGCGCGAAAACCTCGCCGCTTATCTCGTGCCGTCCGCCGATCCCCACCTCTCCGAATATCTGCCGGGACGCTGGCAGGGGCGCGAGTGGCTCTCCGGTTTCACCGGCTCGGTGGGCACGCTCGTCGTCACCGATGATTTCGCCGGCCTCTGGGTCGACAGCCGCTACTGGGTGCAGGCCGAAGCGCAACTCGCCGGCACCGGCGTGCAACTGATGAAGATGATGGGCGGCCAGCAGAGCGCGCCGCACATCGACTGGCTGGCGCAGAACGTCGCAAGCGGCGCGGCGGTCGGTGTCGACGGCGCGGTGCTCGGCGTGGCGGTGGCGCGTGCGTTGAGCGATGCGCTCACGGCGCGCGGCATCGCGTTGCGTACCGACGTCGATCTGCTCGACACGATCTGGCCGCAACGCCCGACGCTGCCGGTCGAGGCTGTCTACGAACACGCCGCGCCGCATGCGAGCGTCGCGCGTGCCGACAAGCTCGACCAGATTCGCCGCGAGATGCAGCAAAAGGGCGCGCAGTGGCATTTCATCTCGACGCTCGACGACCTCGCGTGGCTGCTGAACCTGCGCGGCGCGGACGTCAGTTACAACCCCGTGTTCGTCGCGCATGCGCTGATCGGGCTCGACAGCGCGTCGCTGTTCGTCGCCGACGGCAAGGTGCCGCAGGCACTCGCCGACGCGCTCGCACGCGACGGCATCCAGGTGAAGCCCTACGCCATGGCGGCCGATGCGCGCGCCACGCTGCCGTCGGGCGCGACGCTGCTGATCGATCCGCGGCGTATTACTTTTGGTCGGTTGCAGGTCGTACCGTCGAACGTGAAAATCGTCGCAGCCGTGAAGCCCTCGACGTTCCTGAAGTCGGGCATGACACCTGCG